>CAZDQR010000077.1:0-12026 GCA_964507315.1 uncultured Roseivirgaceae bacterium | reverse complement strand
AGAATATTGAACACTCTAAATTAGTATGTGCCTAAATGACTATCTCTATAATTATTTATACTTGTAAATATATACAGTATATACACTAGTTACAATAAGTACATAATGCCTTGAGAATGGCTACTATATGAAAATAATTATTTCAAATGCATCGTCCGAGCCAATATACGAGCAAATTGGTAAACAGATAAAAGCACAGATAATAGCAGGTGATTTACAAGAAGGAGAGGGGCTTCCATCCATCCGCAAACTTGCAAAGGAGTTGTACATAAGTGTAATTACTACAAAACGGGCTTATGAAGAACTTGAGAAAGAAGGGTTTATTGATGTAGTAGCAGGGAAAGGAACCTTTGTAGCAATTCAAAATAAAGAGCTTCTTCGTGAAAAGAAAATGAAGTCCATCGAAGACATGTTGGCTGATACAGTAGTTGAAGCCCATAAAATGGGAATAACATTTAAAGAACTGAAGGAGATGTTAACTATTCTTTACAATGCAGAGGAAGAATAGAAATTAATCAAAAAAATATGAGCAATACATTAGAAATAAAAAACCTCTCTAAAAACTTCGGTGATTTTCAACTGAATAATATTTCGTTCTCTTTGCCTACTGGTTACATCATGGGAATTATTGGGCCCAATGGTGCAGGTAAAACCACGATAATAAAAATTATCATGAACTTGATAATGAAAGATCAGGGCGAAGTGAAAATCTTTGGGAAAGATCATCGGGAGCATGAAGTTGAAGTTAAAAAAAGAATAGGATTTGTGTATGACACACCCAATTATTATGAACACCTTAATTTAAAACAACTCAAAAACACCATCTCTCCATTTTACGAAAACTGGGACGAAGCTACATTTAACGATTTGGTCAATCGTTTTAATCTACCACTAAATAAAGCCCTTAAAAAGTTTTCGAAAGGCATGGCAATGAAAAGTTCTATTGCCATTGCCTTATCTCATAATGCCGATTTTATTATTATGGATGAGCCTACTTCAGGACTAGATCCGGTGGTAAGGCGAGAGTTGCTTGAGTTTTTACGCGAGTTAATGGAAGATGAGAACAAATCGATTCTCTTTAGCTCTCATATAACCACTGATATCGAGCAGGTGGCAGATTATATAACCTATGTACATGAGGGTAAGATTGTGTTTTCAGATACCAAAGACGATGTTTTTGAACAATATGCCATTGTAAAAGGAGGCAATGACTTACTAAACGATGAAACCAGCAAAAGCTTTGTGGCGATTAGATCAAGCGATTTTGGTTTTGAAGCCCTTACCAACAATGTGGGTGCTACCAAAAAAATGTTCGAAAGCAATGCCATTTATGAAAAGGCAAGCTTAGAGGATATTATGTTTTTTAATAATCTTAAATCAAAGGCAGTTTAATGAATATTCTAAAACTAGTCTTAAAAGATTTTCGTGCCAACTGGGCGTACCAGTTAGATAGTATGGTATTGCTATTTGCTTTAAGCACATTATTTATCTATATAATGTTGCTAGAAAATGCCCAGCTAGATCCTGAAGTCGTAATTTATTTTATGATGATGCTTATGAGTACAAGTATTGTGTCTTTACTCTTTATGAAAATGGATGAACTCTATAAAATGGATGAATTATTTGTGAGTTTACCCGTTACCAGAACGGAAATTGTAATTGGTAAATACCTGTCGTCTATTATACAAGTTTTACTGGCATTACCAGTCCATTTTATGGGAGTGCAGTTAGGTTTTTATTTTCACGGAAGCTTGAAAAATCCAGAATTGGCATTTATCTATAACCCATTATTATGGATAGCAATGGGGTCGGTGATATTATTATTTAAATCTTATGCATACCCTTTTTATTTTAAGTTTGGGTTATCTATTGGTGTCGCTATTCATAGTGTAATCCAGTTTCTATTGCTTGTTTTATTTATATTGAGCAGTCAACTATTTAACCTGCAACTCATAATTAATAAGGTCGTTGAAAGGGTTTCTACTCACAATGGCTACCTCGTATTTGCCATTTTAGCAATGGCTTTAATAGTGCTAATGAGTTTGTCTATCGCATTATCTTCTAAAATTTATAAAAACAAGGCTATATGAACAACAATATAATTTTGAAGCTAATACTAAGAGATTTTAAGGCATACAAGCTGCGTATCATTGGCATTTCAGCAGCTACGTTGGTAATGGGCATGTTAATGATTTTTGTTAATACCAACCTTGCAAGAATGTTTGCAAGTGGAGCATCAATAATTTTTATAACCATCATATTTCCTTTTATATCGGAGCTAAAAAACAGTAGTGTTTGGCAGCATACGGCCAGCTTACCCGTTACGCGAAAAGCAATGGTTACTGCTCGTTTTATTATTTCCTTGGCAATTATTGCAATTAATACCGCTCTCTGGGTAGCGGCTTATAAAGTACTAATGGTGCTTTTAGTTTCAGACCCAAAATATGTATTAAGCGATACAATAATTCTAATGGTTTCAATGAACTTGTTGCTTAATCTGGCACTTTTTTACCTCGTATATTTTAGATTCAATTTTACAGCGGCCATAGGAATTTATCTTTTTTTAATGATTGTTCCATCATTTGTTCAATTAGGATTAAATCTTAGTTATGGAATTCTTATTGAAAACTTTAACCAGCCACTAGCACTGTCTATTATAGCTGTTAGCCTTTTAATCCTTTCTTTTTTACTTTCAATTAGAAGTTTTCCTAAACGAGATATATAACACTATGAGCATTAACGAAACACTCGATTTATTTAAAAAATTACTCACAGACACTCCCCAAAAGCGCGAGATGAGAATCTATAAAAGATTTATTGGGCTTTTATCAGGGCTTAGCAAAATGGAGTTAACAGAAGAGCAGCAACAGCAGGTAGAAGAATATATTAATGGACTGCAATTAGAAGCTAAATCAGACCGAAAGCATTCTTATTTTACTAAAAAGTACACACTGTTTACGCACTTTTTAAAAAGTGAATTCTCGTTTGTTACAGAAGGATATTATACTGCCATTGGGTTAAGCATTGGGTTAAGTTTAGGAGTTGGCCTTGGTGTTTCATTCGGCAGTATTGGAGGAGGCACAGGAATTAGTATTGGCATATCTATGGGGGCAGGAATCGGTATGGTGGCAGGTATGTTAGTAGGTGCTGCTTTAGATGCAGAAGCTAAGAAAAACGGAAAAGTGCTAATCACTAAAACGGATTGACAATAGATTATTAAACTCACTTAAACACATAACAACATGATTAATTCAACAACGGAAAACGTACCCAACAAAGAAGTAAAAGAAATTTTAGGAATTGTAAAAGGAAGTACGGTAAGAGCCAAACACGTAGGTAAAGATATTTTCGCAGGTTTAAAAAGTATCGTAGGAGGTGAATTGGGCGCTTATACAGAACTACTTAATGAAGCGCGTGAGGAAGCGTTCGAACGTATGAATTCAGAAGGACAGAAATTGAATGCTGATGCCATTATAAATATTCGGATGACTACTTCCTCGGTGATGCAAACGGCTTCAGAAATTCTTGTGTATGGAACGGCTGTTAAACTCAGTTGAAATTAAAAACTAAGCCATTCTTTAGAAGATTCTTCGGCTTTGCCTCAGAATGAAAAGAAAGTGGTTACGGTTTAAAACTCATCGGGTGACTTTGAGTCACCCGATGAGTTTTAAAGTTTACTCTCCAACCACATCAACCCATCTACCAGCTTTGCTTGCGAAAATGGAATTATCGTACATCGCACCTACCGAAATAGAGGGTAAATAGTATTTTCCTTTATAGGAAGCATTGAGCAATACCGTAAATGTTTTGGCTTGGTTCGGTTTCAAATCAAAATAATGCATTACTCGGTCGTCCCTAATATCCATATAAGTAGCTTCTGTATTAGTCGATTCAGAGCCATCTAACCTAGTGTTTATAATCTCCCATCCCGAAGGGAAAATCTGTGTTAAAGCCAGCTCATTATACACCCCTTTCTGTCCAGGATTACTAATAGTAACTTCCGCCTTAAAATTACTGCCTTGAGGTAGTTTAGAAACGTTAATGGTATTCCCATCCGAATCTTTATACACCACTTTTAAGTTAATATTTCGAGTTATAGACTCTTCGTTCCCTTTAATAGGTGTGCCTGAACTAATGAGGCGAGCAAACACAGGGGCTTCACCATTATTGGTAATGCTAATGGAAGCTGCCTTATCTACATTGGCAATACGCACTTGATTAACGAAATCGGTTCCGTTTACGGTAGAGCTATTATCTGCAATACTGATAGATACATTTGTTGCCTCATCTAATTTAAAATTGTCGGCATATTTTGCAATCGCAATAAAATTATAAGCCGTGGTTTGTGTGCTCATCCACTGATCTTTATCGCCCATTTTTTGAGCAATTTTCATTAATAATTCAAAGGCTTTTTCTTTTTGATTTAACTCTAAAAGTGTTTCCAATACCATAGCTTGGTCACGGGTAGAAGAGCCAAATGTATTGCTGTAATGTTCTGTATTCTCTTCTGAAGTTGATTGTGCAAGCCCATCAATTAATTTGATAGCTTGCTTATCCAAACCAGCAACGGCATAAGCCGAAGCCAGTCTCCATTTAGCCGTTAGGCTAATGTTATCGTCCTCTCGCATTCTGTTCATTGCTCCTTTGGCAGGGCTGCCTGCTAACGCCAACGTATAGAGTCGATATGACTGAATGAGGTCATCATTATTATCACTGTTGGATTTGCTCCATGAATTAGCTCGTTGCTTTTGAAAACTGATCCAATTAGAGAGCATACCTTCTGAAACGGCATAGCCCGCTTTTTGTGCCTCCACTAAAAAATGCCCAGCGTAATTACTGCCCCAATTATTTGGGTAGGAATTTCCAGGCCAATAAGAAAAACCTCCAGAAGGTAATTGAAACGATGATAATCGAGTAATTGCTGCTTCAATATTGTGTTGAACTTGCCCTTGTTTATCTTCTGATAATTGCATTAACTTACCCAAATATAATTGTGCAAAAACTGCAGAAGTGGTTTGCTCTATACAGCCGTGAGGATATCTGATAAGGTAACTCAAGCGCTGCTCTATATTTAAAGAAGGCATAGTGCTAATTTCAATAGAGGCAGAATTCTGCCCTAATATGCCCACTGGTTTATAATCAATACTCCAGCTTTCTGATGCATTAATTACCTTATCATCAATTTTAGTAATGGCAGGGTTACGTGGAATAATATTTAACTCAATATCATAACTAGCCTCTAGTTTGCCTGATTTAGCCGTTACTTTTACTTTACCAATGCCCAAAGCTGCTTTGGTAGAAAGGTCGAAATAAACTACTTGGTCACCTGCTTTGCTAAAGCTAATCGATTTAGATTTTTTGCCTTTTAGAACAAGTCCACCAGAAGTTTCTACCGTAAGTGTTACATTTTTTACATTATCGGCTAAAGCAAACACATTTACAGGGAGTTTCATCTGCTCCCCTGGCCCTGCCACTCTTGGTAAGGTAGCCATAATCATTAAAGGCTGTTTTACAGGGGTAACTTCATCGGCCATGCCAAAAGCTCCTTTGGTTGAGGCAATAACCATTGTTTTAACACTGCCGATATACTGAGGCATGATAATAGTATGTTTTTTAGAGCCACCTGCTTTTAGGTTAAAAGGGCCTAAAAACTTAACTACAGGCTTAAAGCGATTCGCTTCTTTCTGTTCTTTGGCTTCTAACTCTCCATCGCCACCAATCGCTAATAAATGGTTCATTTCGCCTGAAAAAGCACCCATTACATCATCATACACATCCCAAGTTTTAACTCCTAAGGCTTCGCGCTTAAAAAAGGATGACCAAGGGTCTGGTGTTTTGTAATTGGTGATATCTAATAAACCTTCATCTACCATTGCAATGGTGTAGCTCATATCTTTGCCAGTGCTCTCGCTTACTTCAATGGTAAATTTTTGCTCTGGTCTCAACTCTTTGGGCATTTTAATCACGGGTTTTAAAACCGTGGAGGCATCCACTACTTTAATAGATTGAATCCCGTACAACCGAATGGGTAAATCATTTTTATCCTGCCCGTGTGGTTGAATCATTGTGAGGTTAGCGTATACGTTAGGCGCCATTTCACTAGTAGCTTCAAATGTAATATTGGTATTGGCTTCTTGGGTTTCTACCCAAAATGTTTCGAGCACACTACTGCCAGATTCTAAACTTACTAAAAGCCTATTACCTTCTGTGGTAGGAATTGACATCGTTATTTGCTCGCCCACTTTATACTCGTCTTGCTCAATGGCAAAATCTAGCATTGCTGCACCATCTAAATCGCCACGCTTGGCTTTACCCGCCCAACCTGGCCAATCAAGGTAAAGCACACTGCCAGATGAATGACCAGAATAAACATCCGTTACTTTTACATAATATCGTCCCCATTCTGGGTAATCTACTCTTAGTTTCCAGCTGCCTTCGCCATTATTGGTACTAATAGTTCCTGTGCTGATTGCTTCTCGGTAGGAGTTGCCCACATAACTACTTATATTGTCGTAGGAATTGTCCCACCACCATTTCCAATCCAATTTATAAAGCTCCACTCTAACATTATCTCGACTTACAGGTTTGCCTTCAGCATCTACGGTTGCAATCTGAATACTATGGTCTTCATCGGTAAGTAAAATTCCTCTTTTATCACCTTCGGGAACCTTAACACCAACAAAATTGCTAAATGGATAATAGGGTATTGTTACCGAGCTAATGCTAAAATCGCCTCCTTCTTCATATACTTTACCATAAAGTTTTAGGTTTAAAGCACCTGGTGCATTTTCAGTATCGCCTAAGCTGATATCTACTTTTGCATAGCCATCGGCATTAAGCCTGCCTTGATAAACCATTAAGCGTTCGCTGTAAAAATCTTTAGATGCATCATCAAAGCTAAAGTTTGGGTACTTCTTAAATTTTGTAGTTACAGGTGTCATTATCATTTCGTACTCGGCCTTAAGGTTGCCGGCATTTGCACCTGTAAGCCATCGCACGTTTAAATCACCCGATACATAATTGTCATTGGCTGTAAATTTTTCTTTCTCAAATTCAAGCTTAACTTTAAGTCTATTGGGTTTAATGGTTTCTATTTTTACCGTTTTGGTAAATGTAGCACCACCCACTTTTGCTTTGGCTTCCCAATTTCCAGTGGGAGCATCAAGGGCTGTAATAAAGTCGAAACGGTACATATTGCCAATAGCATTGGAGCTCACTTTTCTAGAAGCCAACTGGCCTGTTGGGTTGTATAGTTCCATAACCACAGGATGTTTCTGGGGTACTTCGTTGGCTAAATCTTCTAATATAAAACCTAGGTGTACCGTATCTGCTGGGCGCCATACGCCTCGCTCTCCATATAAAAAACCTTTAAGTCCATTTTTAATAGTTGCTCCTGAAACATCAAAATTGCTTAGTGATAGTGAGGAGCCATCGTCTAATTTTAAATAACCTGATTGATTGTCTTTTTTAGCTATTATTATAAAGGGAGTTTCATCAGAATCTAGTGCTACCTTGCCCTCTGCATTGGTTTTTGCTTCTGCAATTAACTGCTGCTGGTAATTATATACTTGCACGTTAACTCCTGCAATAGGGTTGGTGTTTAAAAGGTTGGTTACAAATACGTGTACTTTACCGCCAGCTCGGTTTTTAGCAATGATGCCTAAATTGGAGGCCAATAGCGTTTTAGTTACACTTCTTCGGTTGCCATAATAAGAGCTACTGCAAGGATTGTCGCGTTGTTCCCAATCGTAGTTAGAGTCGTAATAATATTCGTAACTATCCCAATAGGAACCCTCGCTCTCGGCACCCCAGCTTTCAGGTAGTTCTTCAATTTCTTCGTCCTCTTCGGTGTTGGCACAAAAGAAGATAGAATGTTGCTTTTTAAACCCAATTTTTATTTGATAAATAGCTCCTGGTTCAGTACTAATAATATCTTCTAGGTCGAGGGTAAACGTGTTCCAACTATTGAGGTCGGTAACGCCACTGGTGTTAAGCGGGATGGTTTTTTGAATAATGGGCTTGCCCACTCTTCGTAATTGATAATCGTCCCCAATGTTGTTAATCTGTAAATATTGAAGAATATTGGTTTCGTAAATTTTAACAACCGTTACATCAACCGCATTTAATCCTACGGCCTCAAAAGGAAGCACAAGACCCTTGGAATTAGGCATTATTGCTTTATTGTCAGTATCAGTCAATTTTACTTCAGGCTTGCTTTGTGTAAACTGTAAGGTAGTTGTGTAATCCTCTTTTAATTTAAACCCCGCAATGTTTTTTATAGCCATATCTATTACTAAATCGGCTTCGTCTTCAATAGTAGAAGTAGGGTATATCTTTAGCTCGTTTAAGTTGATAACAACCCTTGGTCGGCTACTTAAGTTGGTAAAGCGTACAAGGCCTTGTAAATTTTGCTTTTCGTTTAGTGGATCTGAGAATAGTACAGAAATGTAATTTTCTTTACCTCTTTTAATTTGGCTAGATACTACTTTGTAATCGCTTAAAGAAGGGATTGAAATTTCAATCTCTTTAGAAGAAGTTAAACCAATTGGCTTGCCCTGTATTTGTAAGATAACTGGAGCGGGGTTTTCAGTTCTTTGGATATTTTCTATGGTAAATTTGTACTGATTAGTTGTGAGTGACTCATTCCAAGTAATTTTTAAATCTGCACCATTTTGCTTGGCAGAAACCATTTGTTGAACATTATCAACCAAGGCAAAATCTGCTGTTTGTAGCTGCCCTTCTACCTTAACTTTAGTTAAATCTGTTTTGGAGTAAAACTGAATACCACTTGTTTTTACTTCAAAATTTTGAACTAAGGTTTGAAATTCAAATTTGAATTTTTCCTTTTCACCTGTGTTTTCTGGAAACAAGGCTTTCAAATTTATTATGCCTTGGTAAGCTTGTCCACTTTCTAGGTTTTTGCTAGGCTCAAAAACAATAGTTCTATTGTCTTGCCAAAAAGTTTTTCCTTCAAGTTTAGGCGAAAATTTAAAGATTGATTTTTCAATGGTTCTACCTGTTAAAGAATCGCCCCAGTTTTTAGCTAGCTTTAATTTAATGCGTGACGTTATCGAAATTACGCCTGCGGTATGCGATGTTATTTGGTCGACAAAAAGGCTTTTAGGACTACTAAAATCTGATTGTTCTGCATCTTTATTACAAGCCAATACAATTACAAGGCTAGCAAAAAGGAGATTTGTTAGGAATTTCATCTAGGTAAGTTAAAAAAATGAGCATTAATTTGCTAATGCAACCCTTAAACTTTTAAGAGTTATTTGAATCTACTTGCAAAAGAACGAAAAATATGCCCAGTAACCCATCTCGGTAAGCAGGGATTGTGGAACGACCAGAGTGCTATAAGAGGAATAATTAAAAGGCCATTTCTATTTGAAACCTAAAATACCATAGGTCTGGAGTGTCGGCTATATCTATAAATGTAATATCTGTTTGAGCTTTTAAATTATGCCCCACAATGTATTTAGAAAAGCCCAAGGTGTAGTGTTTTGTATCTTTTCGTTGGGTTTCAACACTTTGTATAAGTGTTGTATACCTAGTAGCAATTTCAAAATTATTTTTAAATAAATAAGCAATTTGCCCATTAACGGCCTTTCCTGTATAAAATGATTGTGTTACATTACCTATACTATCAGTTTTTACCACAGCGCTTCCTTTGGTTTGCCTGTTGGCGTATTCTGCCATTGCCGAAAATCCATTATGCTTATACATAGCATCAACAAAAATTGTTTTTAAATCTCTACTTTCATTTAGCCAAGAACCTAGCTGGCCTCTAGATCTTACAGCTCCAACGTTATAATCGTATGTGGCGCCTAATGCAAGTTTTGGGGTTGGCTCACGCACAAAATCAGATTCGAAATAGTCCCCTTTTTTTGCAAAGTTGCCAAAAGGTAAAAGTTCAACTCTGCCTGTAAAATCATACCCGTCTTTATTCTTTATGGTTACATCTCTACCTTCTCCTTTGGATATGGAGGCTTTTTCTCTAACCACCATTCTCCCTACTTTATGATGATGGTGCAATTGGACACCAATATCTCTATCAAGGTTGAACCTAGAGTTAAGTAAACTCCTATCTACAAATTGTAATTTTTGAGAGGAGACAACACGCTCTCTATTGCCTGGTAATTTAGTTTGTCCAAACCACAGATTGAAGTTACCCGCAAAATTCCATTTTAAAACAGCATCCAATAAAAGCCTGTTAGCTCCGTTTGTTTCTGCGCTTACGCCACCAATATCTCTGTTAGATACACCAATTTCAACCTTATATACTAGTTTGGGAGAATACACGTACCCATCAAACTTTAATCTAAACCTTCTAATAAGCAGATTGTCTTGGTAGTTTTTAGATTCAGGTTCGTAAAATCCTTCATATAAAGTGGAAAACCTTAATCCGAATTTTAAGGCCATAGATGAATCTTTGGCCATCATTCGGATTCCTTTTCCAAATTTATTATTTGATACATCTTGCCCATATGTTAACGTAAATGAACATACTAATAGCAGGGCTAACGCTGAAACTTTTTGGGTGAATTTCATTGGTAGTGTTAACATTAAGTTTGCGCAAAGAAAATAAAATTGCTAGTCAATATTAATGAATTGTTAAAACTTAACATTAAGATAATATTAAGAAAATTTAGCCCATCGAAATTGTGTTTTTAAGGGATTTTCTGTTTTTCACTTATTTTTATCATTAATATTGGTAACAATAAGTTAACATTAACAACTATTCTACTTTAGAAGTGATGTTTAATTTTGCGCTGTCTTAATAAATACTAGATAATGGAATATTCGTTTTTTGATTTTATTGGCCTAATGGGCGCACTAGGCTTCTTCATTTACGGGATGAAAGTAATGAGTGAAGGGATCCAAAAAATTGCTGGATCTAAAATGCGGCAAATTTTGAGTGTAATGACCTCGAACCGATATAAGGGAGTTTTTACGGGATTTTTGTTAACTGCATTAGTACAGTCCTCCTCTGCAACTACTGTAATGGTAGTAAGTTTTGTAAATGCAGGTTTACTTACACTTACTGAATCTATCGGTGTAATAATGGGAGCCAATATTGGAACAACAGTTACGGCTTGGATTATCTCCTTAATTGGTTTTAAAGTTAAAATCTCTTTATATGCTTTACCGATAATTGCCTTTGGAGCACCTATGTTATTTTCTTCAAAAAGTAGATACAAGGCTATTGGAGAAACTCTGATTGGATTTGCCCTTTTATTTATGGGATTAGCAGCCTTAAAAGGAGCTGTTCCTGATTTAAAACATAACCCAGAAATTCTGGATTTCTTACAACATTATACTGATATGGGTTATTTATCCATTTTAATGTTTGTAGGAATTGGTACTGTTGTTACGTTAGTAGTGCAATCGTCTAGTGCTGCAATGGCAATTACTTTGGTAATGGCTAACCAAGGATGGATTCCTTTTGAATTAGCGGCTGCAATGGTATTAGGGGAAAATATTGGAACTACAGTTACTGCTAACTTGGCTGCATTAATTGCCAATGTGCACGCCAAACGTGCAGCTCGTGCTCACTTTTTGTTTAATATAGGTGGAGTTATTTGGATGCTTATTTTGTTCTTGCCATTTCTGAGAACGATTGGATCTTACATGGAATCTGCAACAGGCCAGTCGCCTTTTATGGAAGCAACGGCTATCCCTATTGGGCTTTCATTATTCCATACAACCTTCAATATTATTAATACTGTTGTTATGGTGTTTTTTGTGGATAGGATTGCTGCTCTGGTTGTAAAAATGGTGCCTTCTTCTGGTGATGATGAAGAGTTTCACCTGGAGTTTATTGGTATGAATATTATGCCAACACCCGAAATTTCCATATTAGAAGCACGAAAAGAAGTGGCCAAATTTGCCAGAATAACAACTAAAATGTCTGAGTTTACGGAAACGTTAATTACCAAAAAACAAGACAAATCGCGTAGAAAACTAATGGATAAGATTAAGAACTACGAAGAAGTTACCGATCGTATGGATGTAGAAATTTCCAC
>CAZDQR010000076.1:8802-12178 GCA_964507315.1 uncultured Roseivirgaceae bacterium | reverse complement strand
ACTCTATTATTTATGAAGTATTTATTCAATAAAATAGAATATACTCTATTTTATTTTAGGTTTTTTATTAGAGTTAAAATACTTGGCTGCTTAATATATTCAAAAAAAGGCTACTCAAGAGCAGCCTTTTTTTATGCCTTAGAAGTTGACTACGTATTTAATCTTACTTTATGCTTAAGGCTAAAAACCAATGAGTTATCGGATATTTAAAGGAGAGAGATATCTTATAAGTGGCTATACCTTTGATTTATAATTAAAACGGTAAACCCAAAAACATACCATTATGAAAAGGCTTAGTTTAATCATCGCAGTTGTTGTCTTATTTGTTGCAAGCTCTTGTGCTCCTAGTTATATGTGCCCAACTTATACAAATGCAGACCAAGCTCCTCAGGCTCCTTCTGAATTAGCGCAAAACGATTTATAATTAGAGCTAGTCTATAGTGCAAGTGTCCACTTGTGCTAATGGTTAAAGATTTTATCTGTCTATGTGGCTAGGATTCCTACGGAATGACTTGCTAATAGGAGAAAAGATCACAAACGAAACGTGTAGCGAGCTTTTATAATAAACTGGCTTGAATTAAGTTGCCAACTCTCGTTTAAATCTTGCACCGTATTGTGGTTATACACCACAAAAATATCTCCCAAAGGCAGAAATATATAATGAAGCCTTGAATTAACTCCTACCGATTTAGTATCTGTATCATATTGCACAAAGCTATTTAGCTGCAAATCTGGTGTTACATTAAACCGTACTCTTCCCCCAATTAAAGTCTGATCAAAATTACCTCCTGGCAAACTCCCAATATTCCTAATTCCCTGAAATTCGAATGTCAGCATTTTAAAAGGATTCCAATTCAACTCTATTTCATAGGTATCGAGTGTTCCATCATAAAACGAACCAAACCAATAGCTCGCCTGCCCATTCACTTTCCGTTTTGCTGCAAAGGCCACTTCTGCTCGATACCTCATATAGTGATATTCAGCTGAAGGGATAATTACTCCATCTGCAATTTCAAAATCAAATGGCAAATTCTCGCCCACTGGCATAACATTACCTTCTATTCTATCGCCACTTTCGAACCTCCAATTTAGTGGGGCAGTAAAAACTTGATAGGATTGCCAGCTCCCGTCTAACCCAGAAACATAGGAAGCATATAATTCATAAAACATTTGCCTTACCAAGGGCCATTCAGGCCTTGGCGCATACACTGTTGTTAACCGATACTTATTTATCCCTTTACGCGGCACAAAGCCCAAAGAAGGGTCGAAGTCTTCACCAATTCTTAAATAAGTTAAGGCTACATCCCACTTGTCATTTGGATAATCAAACTTAAAGGAGAATGATGATTGATCTCCATTTAAATCTGCTCGATCCGTATAAAGTCCTGTTACCCCAATGAGTACATTTTTATCTCCTTTAAAACTAGTTGTTTGATACGTATAATCGAACCCTCCCAAATAGCTTCCTTCTCTTCCAGTTGGATCGCCAAATGTACCAATTAAACCCACCGAAGATTCCTTCATTATGTTCTGCCGAACCCTTGCTACTCCCATTTGTGTTTTAGGAATATTAATATCAGGAGTTGAAACAGCATCCGTACCTACAATTAATCCACCAAAAGCTGTTTTATCAATTCTACCATTGATTTTACCCCCTAAAATTATTGGCACTTGAGTGCCATCATACAAGCCAATTCTTCGGCTAAAAAAAGGGACTACATCTCTACGTAAGCCAAGCCCAAACTCAAAAATATCGGCACCTTCTAAAAAGAAAGATCTTTTTTCGGGGAAGAAAAGTGGAAACCTCGTAAGGTTGGTTCGCCTGCTATCCACTTCGGTTTCTGCAAAATCGGTATTGGCAGTAAGTGATGCCGTAATGTTGGAACCTATACGTTGGTTTATATCTATACTTGGTTGAAATTTAAATTCGCTCCCTACACCATCGTCTGAAGCTGGCCCTGTTTCTGAATATTTACCAACAACAGAAGATCGAATATTGGTGCCAATGCCATAAGTAAACTCAGGCAGTTCTGTTATCAACCCGGCTTTACTCGTTTGTGTAAACCACTGATCTCTTTTAACATTGCTCCACCTTATGGTTTCTTGATTTCGTTGAATTCTACGTTCGATATTAAAACCCCATTCGGTTAAGCCCTTTTTATAATTTATACTTTGGATTGGAATTTTAATTTCAACAACCCAACCAGTTTCTGTAATTCTGGATTTTGCTTCCCAAACACCATCCCAGTTTTTATTTTCAGATTCTCCACGCCTGCTCACTAAGGCATCGTAACGAGCTCCACTTGGGTTAACAGAAAAAATATAGCCCGATTGCCCATCATTAGAAGGATCAATTACAATTTTAATATGATCTTCATTTCTTAAATTGGCATCTCTTAATTTGGAAAAGCTAACAATTTGAGATGGGTCGGCATCAAAACAAACTACTGAAAAATAGATATTTTTGGGCTCTGCCAATACCCTCACTTCCGTTTTGCCAGAAGGCACCCCTCCTTCTATAGGAACCGTAGTTTTAAGGTTTGTTAGCAATGGAGCATTAAGCCAAGAAGCTTCATTGAGCTCCCCATCCAATTTAATTTCTCCTTCAACTTTACCAACTGAGTGAGTCGGTTGTATAAAATCCTGGGCTATTGATGGGATTGAAATACATAAAAACAAAAAAATGAGTTGATATCTAGACATTGTATAAAAAATAGGGTTCCTAAAGATAGCTCATCATTCCTCAATAAAAAAATGACTTTTGTCCATTTATAGTCCAAACTTCAAGCTTTTATATACATCTACGTATTTAGACTTAGTTGGCTATTAGGGCTAAAAACTAATGGGCTCTCAAGCTTTATAAGTAGAAGTTTAGATTAACCTCTATTCTACCTTTGATGTATCAATGAAACAAAATTCTTCTATTATGAAAAAGCTTAGTTTAATTATCGTAGTTGTTATCGTATTTGTTGCTAGTTCTTGTGCTCCTTCTTATATGTGCCCTACTTATACAAACGCAGACCAGGCTCCACAAGCACCAACTGAATTAGCTCAAAACGATTTATAATTTAACTAGTCTAGCGCAAGTGTCCACTTGAGCTAGTATCTAACCGTTTTATCTTTCTAAATGGTTAAGATCCCTACGGGATGACTTGCTAGTTGGAGAAAACACAAAATCTTAAAAGTGGTTTTCACATTATAAAGACCACAGATCTAATGCCTCTACAATTTACCTTTTAGGCCGGTTTAACACAACCAAATACAAAAGAGTTGGTTACTATTCAAAGAATATTAACTGCTTCTACGTATAATAACCTAGATCAAGCTTAGGAGTAAAAACGAATGGCTTCTCAAGCTTTATTAGGAGTAATTAAAA
>CAZDQR010000076.1:0-8792 GCA_964507315.1 uncultured Roseivirgaceae bacterium | reverse complement strand
TGCCTACTCTTTTCAATAAAAAATGACTTTTCCTGTTTTTTGAATCAAAAATAGGTGGTTTTAATAGTTCTAGGTATTAATACGTAGAGTCTATTTAAGGCTAAAAACGAATGGGTTCTCAAGCTTTATTAGGAGTAATTAAAATCATGGGTGGCTATACCTTTGAAGTATAATCATAAAGAAAAACTTACTATTATGAAAAGGCTTAGTTTAATTATCGCAGTTGTTGTTTTATTTGTTGCTAGTTCTTGTGCACCTTCTTATATGTGCCCAACTTATACAAACGCAGATCAAGCTCCTCAGGCTCCTTCTGAATTAGCTCAAAACGATTTATAGTTTAACTAGTCTAGCACAAGTGTCCACTTGAGCTAGTATCTAACCGTTTTATTTTTCTAAATGGTTAGGCTTGCTAGCTGTAAAGAATAAAAAAGCAACTTGCATTACAAAAACACAAGTTGCTAATTCTAATTCTTCTTCCCCTAATTAATCTTTACTCATCATCCACTTAAAGATAACTTTATAATTCACTTTTGCTCCGTGCATTAAAATACCTATTCGGTACACTCTGCCTGCCATCCAAGTTGTTCCCATAAAACCAACTATCATTAATAACATTGATAGTATTAATTGCCAGGTTGGCACATCAAAAGGAATTCGCACCATCATAATAATTGGTGCGGAAAATGGAATCATAGAGAGCCAAAAGGCTAAATCTCCTCCAGGGTCTTTCAGCACTGGCCCCAACATCATCATACTTACAATTACAGGCATCATAATCGGCATCATAAATTGCTGTGTATCTGCCTCACTATCTACTGCAGAACCAACCATAGCAAATAAAGCTGCATTAAATAAATAGCCTGTTAAAAAGAAATATAAAAAGGCACCCAAAATCAAAGGGATATTTACTTGGCCTAGTATTTCATTAAGTTCGCCCATAGCTTCCAGTGCTTGCGCATTATTCCCAGAGCCACCTGTTACACTCATTCCACTAGCTGCATCTGCTGCTACTTGAGGATCTACATCCAGCAGCATTGGCCCAATGGAAAGGATAGCAAATGTAAGAATCATCCAAAGAGCAAATTGTGTAAGCCCCACCAAAGCAACTCCTAAGATTTTACCCATCATTAATTGATAGGGTTTAACTGATGAAACTAAAATTTCAACAATTTTGCTTGTTTTTTCTTGCATAACGGCCCGCATAACTTGCGACCCATAAATTATTATAAACATATAAATCAACAGGCCACTCATGGTACCAATGGCCATTGCAATTTTAGAACTGCCAGAAGTAGATGCTTCACCAGAAAGGCTTTTGGATTTAATGCTTACCCTTGTTCTAATACTATCTAACGTATGCTGCTGGAGCCCTAACATATCCATTTTTGTGGCTTCTAAGGCATTTTCAACTGCATCATCTACATCACTTTCCAGCTCCATTCCTGGAGTTTGCATGGTATATAATTCTATACCCTCTGCATTATATAAATCCATTTTAGGGATGTAAAGCAGCGCAAAGCCTTCTCCATTTTCTACATCTGATTTTATGGCATCAACTTGCCCACTGATAACCTCAAATTTTGCAACTCCCTTGGGCTCAATTTTATTACCCACATAACCGCTCTCATCAATTACCTTAATTAAGTATTCATCGTCTGAATCTTTTACAGCTAAATAAATGCTAAGTGCGTATAAGCCGCCAATTAATAAGGGCATTAAAAAAGTAGCCAATAAAAAACTTTTCTTTTTTACACGTGAAATGTACTCTCGTTTTAGAATTAGTAAAATCTTATCCATTATTGGCCTCCTTTACTGCTTGAATAAAAATATCGTGTATAGATGGAATAAGTTCGTTAAATCCCACAACTTTTGTTTGATCAATTAGATGCTTTAATAAAAGATTAGAATCGGAACTATCAGTAATTCTAACTTTAGTTTGAAGCAAGTCATCTTCTAATGGGCTTGTTCCCAAAACCTCATAATGATTATCTAATGCGCCCATTGCCCCTAAGTGGTTTACCAAATAGGTTTGCGATCTATGTGCGTTTTTAATATCTTTTTTAGGACCATCCAAAATTTTATGCGATTCATCTATAAGAGCAATGTGATCACATAATTCCTCCACACTTTCCATTCGGTGAGTAGAGAAAATTATGGTACTGCCTTTTTCTCTTAATTCTAGAATTTCGTCTTTAATAATGTTGGCATTTATTGGATCGAAACCAGAAAAAGGCTCATCTAAAATAATAAGTTCTGGATCGTGCAACACAGTTCCAATAAACTGTACTTTCTGCTGCATCCCTTTTGAAAGATCTTCCACTTTTTTATCCAACCAATCAGGAATATCAAGCTTTTTAAACCAATGCTTAATTTTAGTGATTGCTTCTTTCTTTTTAAGACCTTTTAGCTGAGCAAAATAAAGCAAATGCTCTCCAACCTTCATTTTTTTATAGAGCCCTCTCTCTTCAGGCAGGTAGCCAATTACACGTACATGTTGCTGGTTCAATGGCTCTCCATTAATTTCTATGGTGCCTGCATCAGACGAAATTATTTGATTTATTATTCGAATTAGTGTGGTTTTTCCTGCTCCATTTGGTCCTAAAAGACCAAATATGCTTTGTTTGGGAACTGCCAAGCTAACATCAGAAAGAGCCTTATGATCTGCATAACTCTTTGAGATATTATTGATTGTAAGAATATTCAATTTTGATATTTTGGTTATTTGAATAGCGAATGTAGAACGAAATAAATACAGATAACAACCACTGATGTAAAATTTAGGGCTTTTTCGCTATTAGAGCTAGAGATCTCCACTTCGGAACGTAATAAACTCGCACATTAGTAACACCCTAGTAAGCTCGTTTAACTAAAGTATTTTTTATACCACCACTGAAAAACTACCATAGCCCACATCTTAGCCGGAGCATCTTCTGGACTGCTAGAATGCAGTTGCTTTTTTAAGGCCTCAATTTGACTTTGATTAAAAATTCCTTGCTCCTCAATAAAACTCGGCTTTAATAAGTCATTTTCTATCAGTGAGTTTAACTCATTTCTAAGCCAACCCAATAAGGGCACTTCAAAACCGTGTTTTTTACGGTTAAACAAGCCTTCTGGCACGTAACTACTAAAGGTTTCTTTAATAATTCGCTTTCTGTCAGAAGCATTTATTTTACTATCTAATGGCAAGTTAAAAGCAAAATCCACTACTCTATGGTCCAAAAATGGCACACGTACTTCTAAGCTATTGGCCATCGACATTAAGTCGACCTTTGTAAGCATATCGCCAGGCAATACAAGATTTACATCTGCCAATAAGGTATCATTTACAGTTTCGTTTTTTGCTAACTGATTAAATGGATTCCATTGTTTGGTATTTTGCACATGTTCCGACTTGATTAGGCTAGTTGCATACTGGGCATCTCCGATGGCTGCCCAGGCCCAATACCTATCTGCGGGACTCATTTTAGCCGCTTTTGCAAACCGGTTTAACTGCCTAAACGTATTTGCGAGCGCATTATTTCTTGATTTTGGAAGCAAGCCCCATAAACCTGAGAATGAACTAACAAGCTTTTCTTTAGCACCTGCATTCAGCATTTTATAAATGGCTTCATGTTTATTATAGCCTGCAAAAAGCTCATCGGCTCCATCGCCTGATAAGGCTACGGTTACGTGTTTCTTGGTTTCTTTACTTAAAATGTACACCGCCAAAGCCGATGAGTCGGCAAACGGTTCATCCAAGTAATCGAGCATATCAAAAAGATGGCCAAACAGGTCATCGTTTGTGAGCTTGAATACATTGTGTTGAGAGCCAATGTGCTCTGCTACTTGATTCGCATATTTTGTTTCGTCAAAATAGGCTTCATCTTTATACCCTATAGAAAATGTTTGAAGCTTATCAACTTGTTTCGCAGCAATGGCAGATATCACTGAAGAATCTACGCCTCCACTTAAAAATGTACCAAGAGGCACATCAGAAACCAACCGATCTATAACCGCCTGCTCTAGTATTTTTTTAAAATCAGCTTTGGATTCATTAAATGGCTTATTTTCTATAGATGAGTTAACCTGATAATAGCAATGCTCCTCAATAGAATTATTTTTTATAACTGCATAATGAGCTGGTTTAAGCTTTCGCACCCCTTCAATCATTGAAACCTCACTTGGCAAATAATTAAGCTGCAAGTAATTATGAAGTGCATTAAAGTTTAGCTTTTTATCAATTCCATAAGCCAGCAATGACTTAATCTCTGATGCAAACAATACCTTGTCTTCATCTTGATATATGTGCAATGGTTTTATTCCATATCTGTCGCGCGCTATAAGCAGTGTTTTTTCTAGTGTATCGTAAAATGCAAAGGAAAAAAAACCATTTAGTTTTGAAAGGCATTCTGAACCTTCTTCGATAAGTAAATAAAGTAGAACTTCGGTATCAGAATCATTTGTAAAAGAAACTCCCTTTGCGGAGAGCTGTGATTTAAGGTTTTTATAATTATAGATTTCTCCATTAAAAATAAGCTTATAGCGGCCAGAATTATCCGTCATTGGCTGATTGGCTCCTATGGAGGTGTCAATAATAGACAATCGCCTATGGCCAAGCCCAACCATTTCATCGTTGAATAACCCATGGTTATCAGGCCCTCTATTTTCTAATGCAGAGGTTGCCTTAGAAAGATTGATCATATTAAAACGACCTACCTGATTAAACGCAAAAATGCCGGTTATTCCACACATAGTTCAAATAACCGGCATTTTTAAAGATTATACAACCTCTTTCTAATGAGTTTCTTTTTGATTTTTAGGATATGACTTTCCTGTTTCCACATTATAAAGTGTAATAAAATCGTCTCGTGTTTGGTCTTTACGCATAATACCTGGTGTAAGATACACTTGAATCATTTTTTGGTTATACCATTTAACAGACCCACCATTAACTGTATTTTCGAAAGAAATCGTATTTGAGCTAGTTTTAATTACCACGTATTTAATGCTATTTCTAGGCTGTTTTGTTGTCCCTTTTGTTTCAGCAATACAAAGCACAAAAGAATTATCTTCATTACTTATAAATGTAACATCTTCTCCCAATTTATTTTTTGCCAGCTGCTCATATTCATTGCCTTCAGATTTTATGGAGTTTGCATTTTGTGTACTCCTACAACTAACTGCAGAACCAATAATTAGCATTAAAATAATATACTTCATGTTTATTTGATTATAATTTTTCTAACTTCTTTCTGATCACCAAAAATCAATTCTACAAAATAGATTCCACGATTGATTGTAGATACTTCAACCTCCTTACTAATTGAGAAATCATTTTTTAGGAGTGTTTTTTCAAAATAGCTCTTACCGTCAACACCTATTAGTTTAACGTACACTTTTCCTTTATATTCATTCGTAAAATCAATATAGATTTTACTTTCTGCAGGATTGGGGTAAACTAAAACTGAGTTGTTAAAATATTGATCGTTTAAAGCAGTTACTAATCTAGAATCTTCTGACCTTCCTAAACATCCATCAACAACAACTTCCACTGCATAAGAGGCCGTTTCTGTAGCCATATAACTCTGATTAACCTCCGCATCAATTTCCACACCATTTTTAAACCATTGATACGAATCACCAGAAGATGCAACTAAATTTAACTGTGCATCATTGCCCGGAACGGCCTCTTCTGCAAACGTTGGTATATGATTAGCACCAGTAGAAATTGCATTTATCACCAATTTAACTTCAGTAACATTATCAACTCCACCAACGCTTAAAATAACAGTACTTGTTCCAGATCCAACGTAGGTTACTTCAAATGGCCCTAGCCCTGTAGTATCACTAGGTGTTGCATTAGCTCCAAAATCCCAATTATAACTAGTTATCGACCCTGTTGAAGTGCTTGTAAAAGTTACTACTTGCCCATCGCATCCACTCATTCCTTCAAACGTAAAATCTGGCACCACAGGCCCTAGTGCAGGCCCTGTTAATTCAAAGTCATCAAAAGCCATACCGGCATCTACTTCAGCAGCATCTGTTAAAAATTTAATTCTAAACACTACCCCCCCATTTCCATTTAACTCCGTTACATCCACAGTTTTTGTTACAAAGTCACCATTTGTAGTACCTGTGAACAAGGGTATTGCTGGCCAGCCTTGTGCAGGATTATCATCACCAATTTTGTCGTACCATCCATCTGCAACATTGGGATTAACCTGTTTCCAGTTTGTGCCATTATCAATGGAAGATTCTAGGATAAAACCATCCCAACCATCTTCAAACGAATAGTTTGCCTTAAAAGAAAGTTGGTAATTGCCAATAATTGAAAAGTCGAAAATTGGAGTATAAATATAGGCCAACGAGTTGTTTTCATAAGTTGAAGCATTAATGCCAGACACCCAAGCCTTGGTACCAGAGGCTGTTCCATTCTTACCGGTTATTGAAGACTCCCCGCTTTCAAACGGAGTGCCCGCTATATTTTCTATTAAAAAATCATTGAAATTAGTTTCCATATCACCTCCATCGGTTAAGGTGTACGTAGAGCTTTTAGAAGTAATTACGCGAACGGCTTCCGTTATAGCGTATGTATCATTCCCTCCTGGATAGGTAATTTGTAACTCTACCTCATAGGTTCCTCCATTTTGATACACATGTTTGGGGTTCTTAGCTTGTGAAGTTTCACCATCACCAAAATTCCAATTAAAAGATTCTGCCCCTCTAGAGTTATAATGGAATTGCACCTCATTTCCAGGAAACACAACACCTGATTGTACTACACTAAAGAAAGCCTTTGGAGTAGTTTTGGTAATTTCAAAATTGTCAATCATCATTCCATCAAATACATACACACCATCAATAAAATTATTAGTAACTGAAGCGACCAGAGCAAAATAAATTTCGCTTTCACCATCACCTATGATATCAGAAAGGCTATGCGAAACTGACTGTGGAGCTATGGCTGTATTGTTTAATACAAAAGCATTCCCACTTTCAAAAAGGTTGAACACTCCCGTTTTATTCATCCAATTACTACCCTTTCCATCGTTTGGAGCACCAAGGTCTTGCCAATTAATTCCTCTATCTAAGCTATACATCACATTTAATCCTGCAATGGCTGTATCTGATGACACATCCATACTTAAATCAAACTTAATGTTATAATCTGCTGTAGTATCGGATAAATCATATTTTGGAGATATTAAAGCTGTTGAATAATCTGAAGCTGGTTTTAGTAAATCGGCATCTAAATCTGTTTTCCAAACCTGCGTTCCGCTACTAGGTGTATTTAAGTTATTTTCTGGAACGCCTTGCTCCCAAATAGAAACATTCCCTTTAAATGAAACTTGCGTAAAATTACTGATAGATTCAAAATCTCCACCATCTGCCAAAGAGTAAGGCACTGCTGTGCTACTTGCATCTCTAATAAAAACACTATGTCTATCTGTGGTTACTGTAGGAGATGTATAATCTCTTCCCAACACATCTGAAACTCCCGTAATATAATATAGCAATTTAGCTTCAGCTCCTGGGTTTGTTATAGACAACGAATACAGTCCATTTCCATCAGCATTCATTAATACATCTGTTTGAGAGCTGAAATTATCGTACGAATAGTGCACCTTAGGAGCTTCCGAGGACAAGGTAGTATCTGAAGCAACTTGTAAATTAATGGCTATATCATCTACTAAATTATCAATAAATAACTTTGGCTCATGTTTCATATAGGTATGTACCCAACCCAAGTTTGCAAATAAACTTAACGCATTATTACCCGGATTATGGATAGATTCTCCCGGAGCGGCAGCGTGTGTCATCAAAGCATCAGCTGTACCATCAAATGTAGCATCATCCCAATGTGAAATACTAGAACCGCCATTATAAGGGTTAGGCGCATAAATTTTTGGAGGCGAACCTCCATTAGAAATGGTGGCGAGAGGGGCATTTAAAAATAAATTATTACTGGTAAGAAAACTCCCCAACTCTGTTGTACCGCTGGGGATATTAAAAATCTTAACACCGTTTCCGTCTTCAATATAGACATCGTAAGCGCCAGAGTTTCTGGTAGCAGTTTTATCCGATGCCTTATAATTATCAATGGCAAAAAAACCTAGTCCATGGCCTATTTCGTGTAATACGATGGATGCAAAATCATACTTATTACCTGGTTCACCATCTGTACCAAGGTACCAATCAAAAGTACTTGCAAAGGAAGCTGAAATATCTGCCTCCCCAGGTTCATTCAAATCTTTTCCAGCTATTTTTTCAGCTAATGCAACGTTGTAAAATGTGGAATCATTTGGAGCTCCATCAAATCCTTTATACAACCTTGTTGTACCAGCCGAACCTAAAACACCTGTGCCCAATACTTTATAAGTAGCATCAATGTAAATGGTAACATCTGATTTAATGAGGGTAGCCCAAATATCTACAGCAAATTGAAAAGCATCCTTAGCTTCAGTAAAACCTTCGAACCCATGATAAGTAACTACAAAATTGGAAGTTTTTACCACGGATGACAATTTTCCATTGCTCATGGTTTTTAAATATTTTGCTGGTGGACCTACGTGAAAATCATTATAGGTATAGCTTGCCGGACAAACTGTTTGAGGAGGCGCAATGGTTTTTTGCGCAAAAGCACTTATGGAATTGCCAAGAACAATAACTAAGAGAAGGAATATTATTTGTTTCATTTTAATTAGATTTGGTGTATGAAAATAAGCCAATCCCTAAAATTAATATTTCTATTTTCAATAGTAACGTTTCAGTGCAAAAAACCTTCACAAAAATCTGTTTTAGCAGACAATTCC
>CAZDQR010000075.1:0-12190 GCA_964507315.1 uncultured Roseivirgaceae bacterium | reverse complement strand
CCTCCAAACTTCCATTAATCAGATACATTTTACCTTTTAATGTAAGAGCCTCTTTATAAGCATTAATTTTATGTTGCTTCATAAATTCAATACTATCTATATAAACAAACGCCTTATTAAAATCTTTCATAAGGTAATAATTAGTGGCCAAATCGAGGTACCCACTTACCGCAACGCCTAGTTCATTAAAGTTTTTACTTAGCCTTATTTCTTCCAATATTACAGGAAAGTCCTGTCCTAGTAGGCCTTGTTTTGTTTTAACCCTTGCAATATTTGCTTTTATTACCAGCCTAAAATAGTTCGCATACTCTGGCAAGTAATAATCATTTTCGTCAAAAAGAGTTAAGGACCTATTAAAATAATAAATAGCACTATCGTATTCATATTCCTTATAAAAAACTAAGCCAATATTATTGGTAAGGCTGGCTTCTTGAAAATTTTCATACTCTCTTTTTGCTGCATCCGCAGCTTTTTTATAATTTATACGTGCCTGCTCATAATTTTTATTTACATAGTAAACGTTTCCTAAGGCAGCAAAATCAAATAAAAATGAGTGGTTTAAAAGGTTGTGTTCTTTTACATAGGCTTGCCTATCTTTTAATAAGCTTAAATATTCTACTAATAACATTTGGCGAGTATAGCTACTCAAGAGTATATCCATTACCCATAAATGCTCTTTTGGTGTTGCCTGGTTATTAAGCATTAACCTCAATCCCAAGTTTATTTGTTCCTCCCGATTATTATGATTAAAGTAATTCTTCTTTAGAAGAATATACTCCACAACAAACTTTTGACGTCTATTACCATATATTTTTACCCACTCCTGAGCATTGGTTAGGTAGGGGACGGAATCTGCCATATACTTAAAATTAACAATTGTGTCTAAATCAGACAGTTCTTTTTCAAGAGAAATCAGTTTAGTATATTGATCTTTCCCAAATTCATAATCTATAGAACCTTTTTTATTGGATAGGCTATCTTGGCCGTGTAGAACCGTGCTTAAACTAAGCAAAAGCATTATTATTAATAACTTTGTTTGAACCTTTGCTGTATGAGCTGTTATTAATAATTTCATAAGTGCCATTAATTTACCCGAACGATATTGTCACAAATTATAGCCGTTGCCACAGCCACATTTAAAGACTCTGCTGATCCAATTCTAGGAATAGTAATTTTAGTAGTCAACAGCTTTTGCACTTCTTGGCTTATTCCGTGCGATTCGCCCCCCATAATAATAACACCCTTTTCTTTGGGCTTAAATGTGTGAACATCCTCCCCTACCATATCTGCACCAATAATAAGCCCTTTATAGGCACTCAGTGTTTTAGGTAAATCAACATAATTAATGTGCACTCTTGTTAAAGAACCTTTAGTAGTATTTACCACTTTGGGGTTATATACATCAGCTGAATTTGTAGAAATAAGAATCTGCTGAATTCCATACCAATCAGCTATCCTAATAATAGTTCCTAAATTACCAGGGTCATTAATGGTATCTAAAGCGAGAGTCCAATCTGTTTTGGCAAGTACTAGTTCTTTAAGTACTGGCATATTAACCAACGCAATGGCGGCATTATTCGAATTTAAAGTACCGGCTTGTATTAACTCTTTTTCGGTAGCAATTTCAAATACTACCTTCTGCTCTCGCAATAATTTTTCGTTTTGTTTCCAAAACAAATCAGTGCCATAAACAATAGCTGTTGTAAATTTGCTTTCAATAAACTCAATTACCGATTTAGCACCTTCAACAAAGAATAATTTCTCCTTAACTCTATGCTTTTTTACATGTAACGATTTAATATATTTGATCTTTGCTTTTGATAACATATTGAATAATTCTACCCCTAACCTTTTGAACTTAATTAAACTCTCTTTGTTTGTACTGCTCATTGCCATGCTAAATAGCTGTGTAGGAACAAAACAATTCAAAGAAGGCAAATATGTGCTTTATAACCAAAAAACAATAGCACCAAAAGCAGTTAATAAAGAGGATTTAAATAAACAACTTACTCAAAAAAAGAACAGGCGCCTATTAGGCCTTCCTATTTTTTATTATGCAGCCATTTATAACTCAGGGCTTAAGCATTTCGACTCTGCCAAATATGATGCGAAAAAGGAGGCAATTAATATAAAGTATGATGATAAGATTTTAAGCTACCAAGATAAGCCACACAAAATAACGGGCTTAAATAATAAACGAAATAAAAAATTAAATAAGCAAGATAAAAGTTTAGAAGAAGGTAATTTATTTATGCGGTGGGGCGAAGCTTTGGTTTATTTAGACAGTGTAGAAACCGAAAGATCAATTGTAAACCTAACAAACTATCTTAGTTCCAATGGATGGTTCAATGGCCGTTCCAATATCGAAATATCTTATGTACTAAATCGTGCTTATGTAAAATATATCGTTACTCCCAAAACACCCTTTACAGTCGATTCCGTTTATGTAAGCATCAAAGATCCACGTATCGACTCTTTGATAAAAACAGAGTACACCTCAATTCTTAAAAAAGGAGACCAATATGAACAGAATAAACTCGTAAACGAGCGAAATTCCATTGATGCCTACCTCAAGAATAATGGGTATTTCAATTTTAGCAAACAGTATATTAGCTATAAAATTGACACAACCTTGGGCGAACACAAACTGGCTATTAACCTTTCAATAATTCTGCCCCCAGAAAAAAAATCGCACTCTTATTACACCCTTGATTCTGTAATATTTACAACAGATGCATCTGCAAAAAATATTAAAAGTACGCATAGAACTTCCGACCCATACAAGGGTATCACCTACCGTTATTTTGAACCAAAATACTCTAAGAAAGTATTAAACAGACGAATATTTATAAAACCAGGAGATCTTTATAGCAAAGAACGCACCATCTCCACCCAAAGCGAGCTGGCCAATATGGATATATTTAAATTTGTAAACATATCCTACGACACCACAGGCGGCAAATTTCTTGCGAACATATTCACCAGCCCATTATCAAGGTATCAATTTTCATCAGAAACAGGCTTAAGTATTTCTAGCTATGGCTTACCTGGCCCCTTTGTTAGTGCCTCTATTAAAAGGCGTAATATTTTTAAAAAACTAGGCATTCTAGAGCTAGATGGCCGAATTGGAATAGAAGGAGTAGCATCTGCATCGGACCAAGATAACGTTTACTCCAACATTGAGTCTGGCGCAAATATCAGTTTAACATTTCCTCAATTTTTTCTTCCTATGAGTGAAGAAAGAAAGATTAAACTAAAACTAAACGACCCTAAAACCCAAATAAAACTAGGTATTACCTATAATGACAGGCCGGAGTTTAAACGAACGATCCTAAATGCAACTAACGCATACAGTTGGAAAATTACTAAAAAAAGGCAGTTTACATTTAAACTTATAGATATTAACTTAGTGCGAACTCCATTTATAACTGAAGACTACCTAGATAGATTAAAAGAGCTTGACAGCCTTGGAAACAACCTAATTAATTCGTTTGAAGATGCTTTTGTATCAAGCTTTAGCCTAAGTTATACTGCCATTAATAACTATTATGGACAGGGCGGAATTGGCACTTATTTTGGGGGCACCATTGAGCCTGGAGGAACTTTTAATGATGTTTGGACAAATAATAACATTATTAATAAAGACACCCTCCAATTATATCAGTATGTAAGAACCCATTTTGATTTTAGGCAAGTAACACCTAAGTCGCGAAAGGGGAAGCTTGCGTATAAAATGAAAATAGGAGCTGCTATCCCCTATGGGAAAAACGGTGTTTTGCCTTATGAAAAGTACTTTTTTGGTGGTGGTAGTACAAGCCTCAGAGCTTGGAAACCAAGACGTTTAGGCCCCGGAGCTTATAACCATATTGGCGAAGATGGTAAAGTAACCTACCAATTTGAACAGCAAGGAGAAATATTAATTGAGACTAGTTTAGAATACCGTCAAAATATAATTGGCATTTTACAGGGAGCAGCATTTCTTGATGCTGGAAATATTTGGACGCTAAAAGACGAACCCACCCGACCTGGCTCGCAATTTAAGTTTGATACATTTTTAAGACAAGTAGCATTAGGTGGCGGTTTAGGACTTCGGTTTGATTTTTCTTTTTTGTTAATCAGATTCGATGCAGCTTTTAAGTTAGTGGATCCTGCTCGCCCAGTGGGCAGCAGATTTATTCTAAATGCAGGATTTAATGATGCACCTTTTAATGACAAACAGCGTACAGAACCAGTAGTATATCATTTTGCCATTGGATACCCTTTTTAATAATCCAACAACGCTCCCATCGCTAAAGATACCTTTTCTGCATTAGGCAGCATTTGAGCTTCAAGCGCTTTATTTAATGGCACCGCAGGTAAATTTGCCGCCCCAATTATTTTAACAGGTGCATCTAAATACGTAAAGCACTCTTGGCTAATTCGGCCTGCTAAAGACTCTGCAAATGAGTTTAACACAGGTTCTTCGCTTAGAACCATTACTTTATTATGCTTTTTTGTTAAGGTAATTATTGCATCCCAATCAATTGGATTCAGTGTTCTTAAATCAAGAATTTCAATTTTTCCTGAATGATTTTTTTCGGCATTAAATGCCCAATGAACCCCCATGCCATAGGTTACAACTCCCATACTTTCACCATTTTCAACGAGTTCATCATCTGCAGCTAAGGCAATGGCCGCCTTCCCTAAGGGGATTATGTAATTTTCGTCAGGATCCACAGACTTTGCAGCTTCTGTGCCAGGCACCTTGCTCCAATACAAGCCTTTATGCTCTAAACTTATCACAGGGTTTGGGTCGTAGAAGGCAGCCTTCATCAGACCTTTCATATCTGCTGCATTCGAAGGATAAATGATTTTAATTCCTCTAATATTTAATAACGTGGATTCTACACTCCCACTATGGTAAGGCCCACCTCCACCATAAGCACCAATCGGAATACGAATGAGAGACTGAATCGGAAACTTGCCTTTCGATAAATAACAACTTTTAGAAAGCTCCTCTACTAATTGGTTAATCCCTGCCCACATATAATCGGCAAACTGTATTTCCACAATTGGCTTAACTCCAACTGCTGCCATTCCGGCTGTAGAACCTATAATGTAAGCTTCTTGAATGGGTGTGTTAAAAACTCTTTCCTTACCGTATTTCTGTGTTAATGTAGCTGCTTCTCTAAATACACCGCCAAGAGCACCTCCTACATCTTGGCCATATAATAAGGCTTCGGGGTGATTGCGCAACACATCATCAATAGCATGCAAGGCAGCATCAACCATTACTTCCTTGTCTCCGCCCACAGGAGATCGATCTCCTTTTTCTTGCGTTATAGGTGTAGGGGCAAATTCATGTGAATCAAATTCTGTAATATCAGGATCGTCAGACTCTTTAGCTATACTAAATTCAGATTCTACAAAGGCATATACTTCTTTCTCAATTTCCTTAATTTCCTTAGCTACTACACCGGCATCTAGCAAAGATTGCTTCAGAATTGGAATTGGGTCTAGTTTCTCATGTTTTTTTAAATCTTCAGCAGTCCTATACCACTCTTTTCTAACACCCGATGTATGATGCCCCAAAAGAGCACAATTAGCATGTACCAATATTGGTTTTCGCTCTTTACGAACAAACGCGATGGCCTTTTCAATTCCATTAAAAGAATCTTCAAAATCTGCCCCATTTACACGCATTCGTTTAAGTCCTTTAAAACCGGCAGCATATTCATAAGCATCGTTAGAACGCATTTCTTTACCCGTTGCTGAAATGCCCCAATCATTATCTTGAACTAAATAAATAATAGGTAATTGGTGCAATGCAGCCATTTGAAAAGCTTCGGCTACTTCGCCTTCGGTTACGCAGCCATCACCAAGCGAGCATAGCACAATAGGCTCTCCCGGTTTTTCCATGTTTTGCGACTCTAAGTAACTTAGAGCATGTGCCATACCTGTAGCAGGTATAGCTTGCATGCCGGTTGCAGAACTTTGGTGAGGGATAATTGGAAACCCCTCCCGCTTTAAAGCAGGATGCCCATAATAGGATCGACCTCCAGTAAAAGGATCATTTTTCTTTGCCATCATCTGCATCATCAACTCGTGTGGTTGCATACCCAAACCTAACAATATAGATTCATCTCTATAATAAAGAGCCGCATAATCTGTAGATCGTAATTGCATTCCTGCAGCGAGTTGAATGGCCTCATGCCCACGACTAGTGCTATGCACATAGGTACTGCAAAACTCTTTCTCTTCATCAAACTTATCCGCCATTCGTTTGGCTGTACTCATTAATTTGTACGCTTCTTTTAATAAAGAAATATCTATGGTTGATGTTGCTTTTTTAGCTTCAATCATTATTGTTTTTATTGGTGGGTTGGTTATGCTAAAATAACACTTTTGCATTTAGTAACTATATTTAAAAATGAGTAAACATTTTTAAATGAATGATTTTGAGTTGCTGTTTTGGCGCATCCAACATTATCTCTTAGATTTAGATTTTTATCAACTCAAAAATAAATATGAGCAAGAAATTTGCAATTAAAGCAGTAGGTGTCATTGCTGGTATATATGTACTATTAATTACGCTTCTTTATTTCTATCAGGAAAAATTTCTTTTTATGCCAGATAAGGTAGCTACAGATTATCAATTTAAATACGACACCCCTTTCGAAGAATTGAATTTTATAATGGAAGATTCCATTATATTAAATGGCTTATTATTTAAAGCTGATTCCTCCAAAGGTCTTGTATTTTATTTGCACGGTAATGCAGGTAGTTTAGCCGAATGGGGCACTGCGGCAAAACCATTCATCGATAATAAGTATGATTGCTTTATCATTGATTACCGTGGGTTTGGTAAAAGCGAAGGAATAATTGAGAATGAAGAACAATTACATCAAGATATTAACTCCGTTTATCAATCGCTCTTAACCCGATATGAGGAGAAAAATGTAATTATAGTTGGTTACTCTATGGGCAGTGGAGTAGCTTCAAAATTAGCTTCTGTTAATCATCCTAAAGAGCTAATTTTAAAAGCACCTTATAATAATATGGCAGCGGTTTCAAGGCATCACTTCCCTTGGGCTCCAACATTTTTTCTTCGATACTCATTTAAAAGTGATGAGTTTTTACGCTCTATTCCTGAAACCAAAATCACAATTTTTCATGGAGATGAGGATAATATTATTCCATTAAATTGTGCCTTAAAATTGCAAGAGAATTTTAATGAAAATGATAAACTCATAATTTTAAAAGGGCAAAATCATTACCCAATGACTCAAAACAAAGATTACCAACGAGGGATTGCTGAAATACTAAACGATTAGTTTTTTTTAGAAAAACGAGAAGGGCTTTGCCGCGACCTACTGCTTAGGCCCAAAAACATCTTGCTAAACCCCAATATGCGATAGGATTTCTATCACATATTGAGGTTTATATAACAAGGGTTTATTGAGTTGAAATGATTTATATTATCATTAATTAGCCAACTAAAATACTTAAATCTCATCACACATTTCAATTTATTTTTTAGGTATTAAAATAGTATATTTGGTTAACTTCCAACTCTCTATGTTTAACTAAAACCCCACGAATAAACTTTTTACACAGCAAAAAATTTAGCACTAAATTATTTGTGATGCTCATTTTTCCGCTCGCTGGGTTACTCTATTTTTCTGTAAATATTATATCACAGAAAAACAACGTTTCGAGTGAAATGAAAACACTAAGCAAATTAGTTGAACTAAGCGAAGAGGTAGGTGCCTTAATTCATGAAACGCAAAAAGAAAGAGGAAATTCTGCAGGGTACTTAAGTAGTAATGGAACTGAATTTGGTGCTGAATTAAAAAAGCAACAAACGCTAACTGACAATGCTATTCAAATATTAAACAAAACTATTAGCAACATTAAAGTTGAAAATTATGGATCCGATTTCAATACTCTGTTAGAAAAATCTGTGGCCAATTTAGAGAACATTACCTCTAAAAGAAAAGCAATCTTAAATCAAAATATAGACATGAGCAATGCCCTTGGCTACTACACTAGTATGAACAAGGATTTTCTAAACCTTATTGGGTTTATTAGTACAAAAAGCACCAATTCTGACATAAGTAACCACTTATCAACCTATGTAAATTTTTTAAAGGCGAAAGAGCAAAGTGGTATTGAGCGTGCCATTTTAACTAACACATTTTTAGCAGATAGCTTTAATGTAGATGAATTTAATAAATTTAGTGCATTGGTAACCACTCAAGATAATTATTTAGATGTTTTTTTAACGAGTGCATCAAATGAGCAGCGCTCCTTTTATAAAGAAAAAATGGCCACTCCCGAAGTCTTAAAAGTACAAGAAATGAGAGCCATTGTGTTTGAAAAAGCTAGTGTTGGAGGTTTTGATGTAAATGCAAAATATTGGTTTGAAACGATGACAAAAAAAATAGAAAATTTAATTGCGAATAATGTAAGAATTAAAACAGCGGAGTTACAAGCAACTGCAACTAAAGAACTAATCACAACCATAGTACTAGTGTCTTTCATAGTTATTATAGCGATTACAATTGCAGTAATTATTGCCAAAGAGATAATTGGGCAGCTTGGAGGCGAACCAAGAGAAGTAATTGCCATTGCTGCCCTCATCTCTAATGGAGACTTAACTTATTCTTTTAATAAAAACGAAGAAGCTACAGGGTTGTATGCAGCCATAAAAAGCATGACGCTACAACTCCAGCAAATAATGGGCAACATTACTACTGCTTCTGTTCAAATTGCAGTGGCTAGTGGCGAGATGACAGGTTATTCACAAAAAATGTCGGAAGGAGCTAATGAGCAAGCAAGCTCGACCGAAGAGGTATCTGCTACAATGGAGCAAATTTCTGCCAGTTTTGAACAGAATACAAAATGGCCACCCGTACCGAAAAAAATGCTTCAGAAGCAGCCAAAAATATTGAAACGTGCAGCTCGGCTGTGAGTAGCACGGCTACATCTATGGAAACTGTGGCAGAGAAAATAGGTATTATTGGCGAAATTGCTCAACAAACTAACCTCTTAGCATTAAACGCTGCGGTTGAGTCTGCTCGAGCATGAGAGCATGGTAAAGGGTTTGCCGTAGTAGCCACCGAAATAAGAAAACTTGCAGAACGAAGCGAAACTGCCGCTGCCGAAATAAATAAAGTATCTGAAACCAGTGTAGAAGATGCCAAAATATCGGGCAAAATGCTAAAAGAGATACTGCCTAATATTAGAAAAAACACTAGTTTAATGAAGGAAATTGCCGTTTCAAGTGCTGAACAAAATAGTGGTGCTGAACAAGTAAACTTAGCACTTCAGCAACTTAACAATGTAGTGCAAGAAAATGCTGTTATCTCTGAAGAAATGGCTGCAAGCTCTGAAGAACTCAATGCCCAAGCAGAAATGATAAAAGATACAATTTCCTTTTTTAAGGTAAAATAAGAGTCTATCAAAAGTGTATTTTACCATTGAGCTTGGCATTAAACAGACATGCTTATTCATGCTATTGCCCTTCTAAATGTGAATAGTTAAATCCCTATGTCACCAACTTCCGTAAGGTGGTATCCTTAATATGAAAAAGCTATAGAATTAAAAGAATAGCCAACAATACATTTTATATCATTACCTATTTTATAAATTTTGACACATAATTAATGCTTCCCTCTTTAATGTTAATAATGCATTAATCATCAGAAATTAAGCCTCGATCCATTGCTTCTTTCACTATCATGGCTGTGTTTTTGACATCTAGCTTTTTCATAATATTAGTTCGGTGTGTATCTACTGTTCGTTTACTAATATCAAGCTCAAAGCCAATTTGCTTATTACTAAAGCCTTTTACAATATAATCTAAAATTTCCAGTTCTCGCTCTGTCAATTTAGTAGCGGGCTTATCCTTATCTGCCCTAACGCGAGAGGCTCTATTTGCATAACCCGTTATCATAATTTCGGTTACTTTCGGGCTAAAATGTTTTTCGCCTCCTGCAATTTTTCTAATGGCTTTTAATAATTCAGACCGCCTTACATCTTTAGTTAAATAACCCATTGCGCCATTATCAACAGCAGTTAACACATATTCTTCATCTTCGTGCATCGATAATAATAATACCCGAGGTGTAATATATTTTTCGGCTACAATTTGCGTAAACTCAAGGCCAGACATGCCAGGCATTGTAATATCAGACATTACAATATCCACTTGGTTTTTTTCAATATAAACCAGCGCATCTTGGGCATTATCAATTACTTCTAATACTTCTATATCTTCTTCATCCTGCAAAAGCTTCATAAGTCCATCACTTACAATCTGATGGTCCTCTACCATTAATAACCGAATTTTTGAGCTCATAATCTATTTGCTTTAGTAAAACTGTATAGAATCTTATAGATATAAAAAAGTACTATTTCTTTTTGATTAATAAAAACCAATCGCAGTTTATTCCTAGTTTTCAATTACCGGAATTTGGATAAGCACTCTAGACCCATTATTAATCTTAGAGGTAAGTGTGCCAGATAAAAACTTAATACGTTGTTTAATATTTGAGATGCCTTTACTTTTTAGGTGCGAGGTCTCTGCATTTTTAATGTCAAAGCCTACCCCGTTATCCATTAAAAAAATATTTATGTACCCTTTATATAAAGAAATCCTTAAATCCACTTCCGATGATTTTGAGTGTTTTACAGTGTTATTGAGAATTTCTTGAATGATTCTATAAATACTAATTTCTTGGCTTTGCTCATACCTAATTTTACTATCTGGTGATTTTAGATAAATGTTAATAGGAGTTGCAGCAAATAATTCATCAACCAAAGCCTGAATGGCACCAAACAAACCAAATTTCATTAATACTTGTGGCATTAAATTATTGGCTATTGCTCTAATGGAAGTCCTTGATTTCTGTAACAGGTCAAAAATATCATTTAAACTTTTGTCAATTTCTTTATTTTCATAAGGTTCCGACAAAGCCTCCAAATGGTTTAAATTAAAATAAACAGCGGTTAGTATTTGCCCCAAACCATCGTGTATTTCCATAGACATGCGTTGGCGCTCATCTTCCTGCCCAAATATTATTGCTTCAGCACCAATTTTCTCTCGTTGCGAGATAAGCTCCCTCCTTCTCTTTTCATTATCTTTCAATTTTTTTTCAAGCAACATTTGCTTGGTTACATCCATTAAAATACCAATTCGTTTTAGGGCTTTGCCATCGGGACCAACAATTGTTTCTCCTTTAGAATATAAATACCTTGTTTTACCAGCAGTTGAAATAATTCTAAAATTAATAGGTTCAGAATTTGCCTCATTTAAACTTTTCCGCTGCTCATTTTCTTTCCTAATTCTACCAATATCATCAGGATGAATAAATTTTAAAAAACTATCCATACTACCATCAAAATCTGTTGGGCCCAAATCTAATATTCGATAGATCTCGTCTGAGATAATAAATTTTCCTGTTTTAAAATGCCATTCAAAATTACCAAGGTTAGCAATCCGTTCTGCATATTTTAATCTAGCCTCACTCCTCTCAATTGCTTCTTCATAAGCCTTTTGTTTGGTTATATCTTGAATACTCCAAAGAACAGTAATCGCGTTTTTATTGCCATCTAACTTAACCCTGCCATTAGCCAAAATGTGCTTGGGATTGTCAACTGTATTGCCAAGCCGAAACTCTAACCGAAACAACGAATTATTAGCAACCGCTTGCATAGAGGAGCGATGAACTCTGCCAATATCATTGGGATGAATTAGGTCCACTAAATCATTAAAATAAAATAATTTTTTCTGCTCTCCAATGCCTAAAATATTTTTAGCCCCAACAGAACAAATGATTTGTTCCGTAGCAATGTCCATTTCAAAATAACCAATCTGGGCTATTTGTTCTGTCATATTTAATCGGTCTTCATCAAAGCGCTGTTCCATACTATAAAACTATGCAAATGTTTGGCGATAACCACAGCGCCATACAAAATGCTATAAGATTAATGCCATTCATCATAATAAGATTTTTGTAATCTCTTCTTTTATTTTTTCTGATAGATATTATTCAAATTAAAAGAACTTTTATACCATTATCAACTATCTGGATTGGTAATAACATTAAATGCAAATGAGGAAAGAGAGATAGGCACTAATTAAGATACTTTTTGTATTCAATATTCTTGTTAAAACAACTATTATTGAACATACTTTTTTTATAAA
>CAZDQR010000074.1:0-12221 GCA_964507315.1 uncultured Roseivirgaceae bacterium | reverse complement strand
TACATTCCATAATGTTTTACCCTTCGATTTGGCATCAGCTGCCATTTCTGCGATGAGAGCGCAGGTAGCAACGGCATCTTTATCACGCGTAACTGCCGAAGGCATATAACCATAACTTTCTTCGCCACCTCCAATAAATTGATGAGGCCCTTCTAACTCACGAATAGTAGTTGCGATGTATTTAAAGCCAGTAAGTGTATTATAACAAGGCATGTTATAATCTGCACAAATGGTATCGAATAAGTCTGTGCTCACAATGGTTTTAACCATATACTGAGTGTTAGTATCTAATTTGTTAAGTTCTTTGCGTTTACTAAGTGTGTAATTAGCAAGTAAACTTATTAATTGATTACCATTCATTAATTCAAACTTTCCGTTAGCGGCCATAGCAGCAATTCCCACACGATCGGCATCGGGGTCGGTAGCCATAAGTAAATCCGCCTTAGTCTCATTAGCAAGTTTTAGTGCCAGTGTTAATGCTTCGGCTTCTTCAGGATTAGGATAGATTACTGTTGGAAAGTTACCATTCGGCTCTGCTTGTTCTTTTACAATATTTACATTGGTAAAACCAAGCATTTCAAGGGCAGGAGGTACCATGGTAATTCCTGTACCGTGGATTGAAGAATAAACAATATTAAAGTCCTTTTCTTTTGCAATCGCATTGGGATCTAATGCTAATGATTTTATAGAATTGAGGTATTGTGTATCTATATTTTTACCAATTTTTTCAATTAGGGAGTGATTTGCCTCAAATTTTATGTCGGTTAAAGAGGTAATAGCTTGTACTTCTTTAATGATATTATTATCGTGTGGAGGGGTAACTTGAGCGCCATCATCCCAATAAGCCTTATACCCATTATATTCTTTTGGGTTATGCGAAGCGGTTAATACAACGCCTGATTTACATCCTAAAGTACGAATAGCAAAAGAAAGCTCGGGAGTTGGTCTAAGCTCTTCGAATACATACACTTTAATGCCATTGGCAGAGAATACTGCAGAGGTGATTTCTGCAAAATAAGTGGAGTTGTTTCTGCAATCGTAGGCAATGGCTACCTTTATTTCTTCATTAGGGAATGCCTTGATTAAATAGTTAGATAAACCCTGGGTTGCCATTCCCAAAGTGTATTTATTCATACGGTTAGAGCCTACACCCATAATGCCGCGTAATCCACCTGTACCAAATTCAAGGTCCTTATAAAAGGCTTCTGTTAAATCTATTTCTGGCCCATCTAGTAAAACTTTGATGCCTTCTTTAATGTCTTGGTCTATATCCTGGCTTAACCAGTTTTGTGCTTTTTCTCTTGCGTTCATATTTGTAAAATTTGAAGTGCGGAGTTTGAAGTTCGGAGTTAAAACTCCCCACTTCAAATTTCGAACTTCGGACTAATTTTTAAGTGCTAATTCTATATGTGCCAAATGATGCCTGCAATGCCAGTCATATTGACAAAGAGCTTCGATTAAATCATATTCTTTATTAAATTCAGGGTGGATGTAGGTTCTCTTAAAATCGCTATCATTCATCCCTTTAAGTAGTTCAACCCATCTGATGTGCATTCCTTCTATAATTCGTAAAGACGAATCAATACTGCCTTGATAATCGGTAAGTTTTGACCATTCAGCTTCAAAATAAGGCTTTATAGTAGGCTTATCTTCCGTTAGAGCCAATTTAAAACGCATAAATGCATTCGTGTGGCTGTCTGCTATATGGTGCACTAGTTGCTTAATAGTCCAGCTGCCATCTCGGTAGGTTTTCTTTAAATCAGCTTCTTTCACGCCTTCTACCAATTTTTGAATATCATTATAAAAAGAGGCAATGGTGCGCACCCATTCATTAAAAACCTCATTACTTGGGTTTTTAATGCTTTTGTATTTTCCTATGGGGAACTGTAGATTTTTCATTTTATTATGAAGTGAATCCTACTACCTTTCTCACTCTATTTAATACCGAATGGCCAATTTCTCTTGCTTTGGCTTCTCCTTCTTGCAACCTAGATTCTAGAGCAGTTGGGTCATTCATAAAGCCATCGAAAAGGGCTCTTTCATTTTTGTATTGATCCATTATAAGCTCGAACAACGCTTGTTTTGCATGTCCATACCCATAATTTCCACCTTCGTAGTTTGCGCGCATTTCTGTAATTTGCGTAGTGCTACCAAGTAATTTGTATAATGAAAATACATTACAAGTATCAGGGTTTTTAGGCTCTTCTAAGGGAGTACTATTTGTTTTTATGCCTAGTACAACTTTTCGTAACTTCTTTTCGGGTAAAAATATGTCAATCGTATTGCCATAGCTTTTGCTCATCTTCTGCCCATCTGTGCCTGGCACAGTCATTACTGCTTCATCAATTTTAACCTCAGGAATTACAAATACCTCTTCGTTATAATGATGATTAAAGCTTCGAGCAATATCTCTTGTCATTTCTAAATGCTGCTGCTGGTCTTTGCCAACAGGTACAAAATTGGCATCGTACATAAGAATATCACTGGCCATTAATACAGGGTAGGTAAATAAGCCAGCGTTTACATCCGATAACTTATCAGCCTTATCCTTATAAGAATGTGCGTTTTGCAACATAGGAATAGGGGTAAAGCAGTTTAAGTACCAAGCTAATTCTGTTACTTCAGGTATGCGAGATTGGCGGTAGAATACGTTTTTATCGGTATCAAATCCAAAGGCTAGCCATGCTGCTGCTACTGCTTGTGTATGTGATTTTATGAGTTCTGCATCTTTTACTGTCGTTAACGCGTGTAAATCAGCAATAAAAAACAGTGATTCATTACTTTTATTTTCTGATAATTTAATGGCAGGCTTTATTGCGCCAAGTAAATTGCCTAAATGTGGCTTGCCTGATGCTTGAATACCTGTTAAAATTCTAGACATAATTGCTATTTATTCTAATTTCAATACCTATTGAAATAGCTTACAAATATGATAAATCTACAAGAGAACGGCTAGCAGAATATTCAGATAATGTATCTTTGAACAGTATTTTAAATTTAATAATGATGAAACCACTTTTTCTAATCCTACTTTTTTCAAGTTCTTCGATTTTTGCGCAAGAGTTAATAGATTTAACTTTTGAAGAGCCGGTTCACGATTTTGGAAATATTAAAGAAGTAGATGGGCCTGCTGAATTTGATTTTGTCTTTAAGAATACAAGCACGAGCCCAATTAAAATATTAAATGTAAAAGCATCGTGCGGCTGTACTACGCCCGATTGGACTAAAGAGGAAGTTGCACCCGGAGCAACAGGGTTTATTAAAGCGAGCTATAATCCTCAAAATCGCCCAGGACCATTTCATAAATCATTAACGGTATCTACCTCAGCAGAACAAAATAACACAATCATTTTACGGATTAACGGGCAAGTAGAGCCTAAGCCACGAACTGTGGAAGATGATTTGCCTACTTTACTTGGAGGTATGCGTGTAAAATATCGTGCGTTTAATATGGGCAAGGTGTTTAATAATGAAGTAATCACGAAAGAGTTTGATGTGTATAATGCATTAGATTCAACTCTCGTATTTACAAAAGAATTTGAAGGTCCAGATTATATAAAAATAAGTTTTGAGCCAGAAACATTAGCACCTAAAGCAAAAGGTAAAATCATTGTTTCCTACGATGGTAAGATGAAGGATGACTTAGGTTTTATGTCAGATAATGTTGTATTTAAGACTAATGAGGTTGGTGATGAAACCCAAAAGAGCTTATCTGTTTATGCCGATATACAAGAGTATTTTGCTCCAATGACGGAAGAAGAAAAACTAAATGCACCTAAGCTTAGTATTGAGAATGTAGTGCACAATTTTGGAAATATTACTTCTGGAGAGGTAGTATCAACCACATTTGTCCTAACTAACTCTGGTAAAACAAATTTAAATATCCGTAAAACTAAATCTAGTTGTGGGTGTACTGTGCCGGAGTTGGCCACTAACGATTTAAAACCTGGCGAATCAGTTGATTTGAAAGTCACATTTAACTCTTCAGGTAGAAAGGGTAATCAAATCAAATCGGTTACAATCTATAGCAATGATCCTGCAAAGCCTATTCAAAAAGTAACGATAAAGTCGAAGGTAGCTTTAAAAAGTAACTAATTGAATATTTAGTTGAGATTTTAACTTTATTATATAATAGCACTTAATTAAGATTATATTGAGTTATTATGAAGGTGTCGACAAGATCGGCATCTATTCTATTTTTAATAGCTCATAAATCGGTATATATTTTTTTTTAATCATTATTACTCAATACTTTTCCGAGGTAAAATAAAGTATAACAAAATATTATTACTATGAAAAAGATTTACTTGATTGCTTCAAGTATGCTTCTTCTGTTTTCTTTTTCTGGATTGGTCAAGATTTGAGTATTTCAGGAGCAGTTACAGAAGTGAGTTCTGGCCTACCAGTTGCTGGGGCCAATGTGATTGTTCAAGGCACTACTAATGGTACTATAACCGATATGGATGGGAACTATTCATTAAATGTTCCTTCAGGTGGAGCTAAATTGGTTGTTTCTTTTATTGGGTATATTATCCAAGAAATAAATGTTACTCCTAGTCAATCAGTTTACAATGTTCAGTTAGAAGATGATATTCAAAGTTTAAATGAAGTGGTTATTTCTGGTTTAGCATCTTCGGTAAAAAGATCGAATCTTGCAAACTCAGTTGAATCTGTAAAAGCGGATGAATTAACTGGAATAGTGGAGCAATCTACTATGGATGGGGCACTTTATGGTAAGCTCAAAGGGGCTAACATTACATCAAATTCAGGTGCTCCGGGTGGAGGGCTTTCGATTAAACTTAGAGGTGTTACGTCTATAAATGGAAGCAATGAACCTCTTTATATTGTAGATGGAGTTTATATTGATAACTCATCTATATCTGCTGGGTTGAACGTAGTTTCAGCTGCCTCGGGCGGTGGTAGTCAAAGCAATCAAGATAATCCTTCTAATAGAATTGCAGATATTGATCCTTTAGATATAGAATCAATTGAAGTGCTAAAAGGCGCATCAGGTGCTGCTATTTATGGTTCTAGAGCATCGGGTGGTGTTGTTATTATTACAACAAAAAAAGGAAAAACTGGAAAACCTGCAATTTCATTATCGCAATCAGTTGGGGTAACCACTCAATTAAGGAAATTGGGCATTAGAGAATGGGATGAAACAAAAGCTGAAACTCATTTTGGAGCAGCTGGAAGGTCCGCTTACATTGCTTCTAGAGATGCTGGAACATTACATAATTATGAAGATGAACTTTATGGGAATAAAGGATTATTAGCTACAACACGATTAACGATATCTGGAGGTAGTCCTAATACAAAGTATTTTATAGGTGCTACTCGTAAAGATGATGAAGGTATTGTTGAGAATACTGGGTATCAGAAATATTCATTTAGAGCAAACATTGATCAAAAATTAACCGACTGGCTAGATCTCTCTGTTAGTAATAATTTTATACATTCTTCAGCCGACAGGGCCTTCTTTAATAATGATAATTCAGGAACTACAATGGGGATATCATTTGTGGCTACACCAGCTTGGGCACAATTGCAGCCAGATTCCAATGGCGATTATCCGGACAATCCATATGCTGCTTCTAATTTTTTGGAAACTCGAGATAATGTTGTTAATAATGAAACTATAAATAGGTATATTGGAGGAGCTAATGTTAAAGCAACTCTTTTTCAAAAAGACAATCAATCATTAAAATTTGCAGGTAGAGCAGGTCTAGATTATTATTCGTTGGCTACTACAGCACTTTTTCCAAACACCTTGCAATTTATGGCAGACCCCAATAGTTTAAGGGGGGTATCTGTTCAAGGTACTACGATAAACAGAAACACGAATTTTGCTGCCTTTTTAATTCACGATATGTTTGTTGGTAATGGACTTTCTTTTAAAACCCAGTTTGGGGTAACCAATGAGAATTTTTACAGAAATACTATTTTGGGTACAGCTTCAGCTTTGATTGGAGACCAAACAAATTTAGATCAAGGAAGTTCTGTAGCAATTGATCAAATAAGGATCATTCAACATGATAAAGGATTTTTTGTGCAGGAGGAAGTTAATTTCAACGACAAAATAATTGGCACAATTGGGGTGAGGGGTGATAAATCTTCTAATAATGGAGAGGTGAACAAATTATATTATTACCCGAAAGCTTCTATTGCACTAAATTTGCATGAGTTTGGTCTAGCCAATGGTACTGCTATTAGCCAAATTAAAATTAGAGCCGCTTATGGAGAAGCTGGTAATTTTGCTGTATTTGGTGATAAATACACTTCTTTGGGAGCAATTGTAATTAATGGTAATTCTGGAATTACTCCCTTGAACAAACGAGGAAATCCAAATGTAGCTCCGGAAAGACAAAAAGAATTTGAGACTGGATTTGACCTGGGACTTTTTAATGGGAAACTGAATTTTGATTTTACCTATTATATAAAAGGCGTAAATGACTTGTTGTTGTCCGCTCAGGTGCCATCATCTTCTGGTTTTACAACTAAGGTAGTGAACGCAGCTGATATGACTAATAAAGGAATTGAAATGGGATTAAATTGGAATGTCATGTCAAGAACTAGTTTTAATTGGAATTTAGGCTTGAACTGGTGGAGAAACCGATCTGAAGTTACACGTCTTGATATTCCTGCTTATACAACTGGAGGTTTTGCAGATGTGTTAGGTATGTTTTTGATCAAAGAAGGGTTTAGCCCTACCGCTGTTGTTGGAGCAGGTCCAAATTTAGATGTTGATAAAAATGATGACGGAGCTAATGATTTGCAGCTTTTTGGAGATGCTCAAGCTGATTTTGATATGTCGATTATGAACAATTTATCATACAAGAATTTCGATTTGTCAGTCCTTTTTCATTGGAAAAATGGAGGCAAAAACATTAACTTAACTGCTCTATTAACGGATTTGAGTGGAACAAGTGCTGATTATGATAAGATTGATCTTGATCCTGAAGGACTTGCTGGAAACGGTGATTACCGTTTAGGTGAGCTTGGGTCAAATTCAGAACCTTATATAGAAGATGCAAGCTATTTAAGAATGCGTGAAATAGGTCTTTATTATAATATACCAAAATCGGTTTTTAATGATGCTATGAGCTTACGACTTGGAGTAAGTGGTAATAACTTAATAAATGTATTTGAATACAGAAGTTATGATCCTGAAGTGTCCAATTTTGGTGGTAAAGGACTTTCAACTGGTGTTGAAGTATTGCCTTTCCCTTCATCTAAAAGAGTTAATTTTCACGTAATTGTTAACTTTTAAAAAATATAATTATGAAAAAAATAGTTAATAAAATTATAGCAATAGCAATTTTAGGAGTGGCTATTACGGCTTGTAAAATAGAGCCTATTCCAGATCCTAATAATTTATCAGTTGCCGATGATCCATCGATGCAACAATTGGAACTTTATGCCGTGGGTATAGAAGATTTGATGCGAACAGAAATGGGGTTTTACTATGATGTCACCTCTATAATTGGAAGAGAACAGTACTTTTTTACTAATTCTGATCCTAGATATACAGGAGAATTATTAGGTAAAGGTGATGCTACTTTAGATCCAGCTGGGTTTTATGGTACAAGACCTTATGCTGCTCGTTATAAAGTGGTAAAAAATGCTAATCTTTTATTAGAAGGGGTCGAAAAAACTTCGGTTGCTTTAACCGATGCCGAAAGAAATGCCTTTAGTGGGTATGCTAAAACAGCAGAAGCTTATTCATTGCTATTAGCTCTGAACTTGCAGTATAAAAATGGTATTAGAGTTGATGTGTCAGATATTGCTAATTTAGGTGAATTCTTGGATTACAAACCTGCATTAGCTGCTATTTCTTCAATTTTAAACGAGGGATTTACTGAACTTGGTAATGGAGGGAGTGAGTTCCCATTTGCGCTATCCAGCTCGTTTGCAGGGTTTGATACTCCTAGCGAATTTGCCACCTTTAATCGAGCGATAGCTGCAAGAGTAGCACTTTATGATGAGAGGTATTCTGATATTCCATCATTATTAAATAGCTCATTTATGGATATGACTGGGGATCTTGATAATGGGCCAGCTCATTTTTACTCTACAGCTGGTACAGATAAACCAAACGCTGTATATAGGGTGCCTGATCAAAGTGAAGCTTTACTAGCGCATCCATCTTATACTGTAGACATTATGGCTGTAGATAACCGTATGAATAAAGTGGCATTACGAACAAATACCGCTGTATTGGATGGCCTGTCTAGTGATTATGATGTAGTTATATTATCATCGTTAGCTTCTTCAATGCCAATTATTAGAAATGAAGAGCTTATTTTAATGATGGCTGAAGCTAGATTAGAAGGAGGTGACTTGCCAGGTGCTATTTCAGCCTTAGATATAATAAGAACGGCTCATGGGCTTGCTGCTTATGGCGGAACGGTTGATGCGGCTTCAGTAAAAACTGAACTTATATACAACAGACGTTATTCGCTTTTTGGTGAAGGTCACCGTTGGGTTGATATGAGACGTTGGGGTTTAGAGCAAACATTACCTACAGATAGAGCTGGTGATGATGTTTGGGTTCAAATGCCTCGACCAGTTTCTGAAAACTAGAATGAATTGCATATAATAAAAAAGGGAGCCCAATGGCTCCCTTTTTTATTATATGTTAATGAGTTTTTTTACTCCCTCTTTTTGCATTTTATTTTCCAAGTCGGAAACACTACTGTTTCAGATTGATCAACCCATTCCCCAATCCAGTTAAAACCATCTGAGCTAATTTCCGAAAAAGTTAGCCGAAAGAAACCTTCAGTTCCGTTAGGAGCTGTGCTTGGTTTGTACAAAACGATATTGCCATTTTCTTGTGTGTTTCCTTCCCAAGTTGAAAGCTTGGCCGAAGGAACAGGAGCTGTAAAGTAATGTACATACCACCTTGCACTATCAACATTATATTGCCTAATACTGCCAGAATGCCTCCCATCCTCCTTGAGTGTTTTATCTTGAATGGCCATCCCATTTAGAATATACTCAAAACGCCAGGTCATAGATACTGGGTCGGCCCAAGTTTGATCTTTATTTAAGGATTGAGAAGTGCAATCACATAAACCAATTAGTTTTTCGTAATCCTTAATTTGCTTAGGAGCCTTAGGGTTTGGCAAGCCAAAAGGGTGAGCTTCTGATGCATCGTATTCAAATTGGGCTAATGCAATATTCGAAAGCAGTAAGATGATTACAGTAAATAACTTGGTCATAGAGTAATGGGTTTAATTATTAATTGGGAAATGAAACCATATTACTATACGTATTTTAAAGGGCTGTAGGTTACATATTCCTCCTGTACTGCCCACCAACTTCAAATAGTACATCTTTAATTTGTCCTAAAGAGCACACTTTAGTAGCTTCCATAAGCTCCTCGAAAATGTTATTATTGGCTAATGCTGTTTCTGTAATTTTTGTGAGTCGACTTTCCGTATCATTCTTATTGCCTTCAATTAAATTGTTTAGCATATCAATTTGATATTGCTTTTCTTCCTCTGTAGCTCTAATAACCTCACCTGGTAATACGGTAGGGGAGCCTTTGGAACTTAAGAAGGTGTTCACTCCAATAATTGGGAATTCACCTGTGTGTTTTAAGGTTTCGTAATAAAGACTTTCCTCCTGAATTTTACTACGCTGATACATGGTTTCCATCGCACCCAACACTCCACCACGCTCTGTAATACGGTCAAATTCTAGAAGAACCGCTTCCTCTACTAAGTCTGTCAACTCTTCAATAATAAAGGAACCTTGAATTGGATTTTCGTTTTTAGATAAGCCTAGTTCCTTGTTAATAATCAACTGAATGGCCATTGCTCTTCGCACCGATTCTTCTGTAGGAGTAGTGATTGCCTCATCATAGGCATTGGTGTGTAATGAATTGCAGTTATCGTTGATGGCGTATAATGCTTGGAGCGTAGTCCTTATATCATTAAAGTCAATTTCCTGCGCGTGCAAACTACGACCCGAAGTTTGAATATGGTATTTGAGCATTTGTGCCCTTTTATTAGCACCATATTTATGCTTCAAGGCTTTAGCCCAAATCCTACGAGCAACACGGCCAATAACAGAATACTCTGGATCAACACCATTGGAGAAGAAGAATGATAGATTAGGTCCAAACTCGTTGATATCCATTCCTCTACTTATGTAATACTCAACATAAGTAAATCCATTGGCAAGTGTAAAGGCTAATTGTGAAATGGGGTTGGCACCAGCTTCTGCAATATGATAGCCACTTATAGATACTGAATAGAAATTACGAATCCCGTTATTGATAAAATACTCTTGTACATCACCCATTAATTTAAGTGCAAATTCAGTGGAGAAAATACATGTGTTTTGCGCTTGGTCTTCTTTTAAAATATCGGCTTGAACGGTGCCTCTAACTTTAGTAAGTGTTTCTTTCTTTATTGTATTATAAACATCTTTAGGTAGTACTTGGTCACCTGTTGTGCCTAAAAGCATTAAACCCAATCTATTATTTCCTTCTGGTAAATCTCCTTGATAGCTGGGGCGAGTTACTCCTTTGGCTTTATAAATCGCTTCTATCTTTTTCGCAACCTCTTTTTCAAGTCCGTTTTCTTTAATGTAGAGTTCACATTGTTGGTCGATGGCAGCATTCATAAAAAACCCAAGCAACATAGGAGCAGGGCCATTTATCGTCATACTTACCGAAGTGAGTGGATTTGATAGGTCAAAACCAGAATAGAGCTTTTTAGCATCGTCTAAGCAGCAAATAGAAACTCCAGCATTACCTATTTTCCCATAAATATCAGGGCGTATATCAGGATCGTTGCCATAGAGCGTAACGGAGTCGAACGCTGTAGAAAGCCTTTTGGCTGGCATCGCCATACTTACATAATGAAAACGCCTATTGGTTCGTTCTGGTCCACCTTCACCCGCAAACATGCGGGTAGGGTCTTCGCCTTCTCTTTTAAATGGGAATAAGCCGGCAGTAAACGGAAATTCACCCGGTACATTTTCTTGCAAATTCCATTTTAGCAAATCGCCCCAGGCTTCGTATTTTGGTAAGGATATTTTCGGAATCTCGTTTTGAGAAAGAGAGGTTGTGTGCGTTTTAATCACCAATTCTTTATCTCTAACCTTAAATTTATACTCAGGGTCTTTATATTTCTTAACCTTGGCTGGCCAGGCCTCAATTATCTGCTTGTTTTTAGGATCTAAATCAAGCTCAATTTTTTGATACGTTTTAGCAAGAGCATCTAACGTAACTGAATCCTTTTCTCCTTTTACTATCTCTGATGTAGTATGAATGCTGTATAGTTTTTGAGCAACTTCTTTTTGAGTGTTTACCCATTTATCATAGCCTCTGTTATTCTCGGAAATTTCTGATAGGTATCGAGTTCTATTTGGAGGTATTACAAATTGTTTTTTCGAAACCGCCTTTTCGACTGGCATACCGGAATGTAAACTGCCTTCCATCTTCTCTTCTATCGTATCCATTATTTTACGATAAAGAGAATTCATGCCAGGGTCGTTAAATTGACTGGCAATGGTGCCATATACTGGCATTGTATCTGTGTCTTCTTCGAAGAGATTATGATTACGCTGGTATTGTTTCTTTACATCCCTAAGGGCATCTAAGGCACCTCGTTTATCAAATTTATTAAGGGCAATGATGTCGGCAAAATCGAGCATGTCGATTTTTTCGAGCTGAGTGGCTGCACCATATTCTGGTGTCATTACATAAAGGCTTACATCCGAGTGGTCGGTTATTTCGGTATCCGATTGGCCTATGCCAGAAGTTTCTAAAATGATAAGATCGTAATTAGCAGCTTTTAGTACTTGAATGGCTTCGTTTACGTGTTTTGAAAGAGCTAAATTTGATTGCCGAGTTGCCAAGGAACGCATATAAACACGCTCATTATTAATCGAATTCATCCTGATTCTATCACCTAGTAAAGCACCGCCTGTTTTTCGTTTGGATGGATCTACCGAAACAATCGCTATAGTTTTATCATCAAAATCAACAAGAAATCTTCGGACTAATTCATCTACTAAAGATGATTTTCCTGCTCCACCCGTACCGGTAATTCCTAGTACTGGGGTAGTTGCCTTATTGGCAAGTGTGTGCACTTCGTTAAATAACTTGCTAGACTCTTTTGGAAAGTTTTCTGCACCAGAAATTAATCTAGCAATAGATTTAGCATCCTTACTCTTTAGACCTTTAACCTCCCCATTTAGATTGGCTC
>CAZDQR010000073.1:0-12242 GCA_964507315.1 uncultured Roseivirgaceae bacterium | reverse complement strand
ATGGGTACTACCAAGTGTTTACAGTTAAGCCTAAGTATAACCCACATGCTAAAGTACAAGCAGATACCAGCAAGTCTTTAGAGGGAAGAAACGTTATTGGGTATATCGATAATAAGGCAGAATACACGGTTATTATTGGAGCTCACTTTGATCATTTGGGTTATGGAGATGAAGGCTCGTTAAGTGAAGAACGCGCCATCCATAATGGGGCTGATGATAACGCAAGTGGTGTAACTGTTATGTTGCAATTGGTCGATTGGTTAAAAGGGAAATACACAAATAATAATTATTTATTCATTGCTTTTTCAGGTGAAGAAAAAGGGCTTTGGGGTTCGAATTGGTTTGTGAAACATCCAACCATCGAGCTTTCTACTGTTAACTATATGCTTAATATGGATATGGTTGGCCGTTTAGATAAAGAGAAAAAATTAGCGATTTACGGAACAGGCACATCTCCAACTTGGAATACTATTCTATCTAAAATAGCCAAATCTAATGGCGTAAAAATGATTGCTAAAGAAAGTGGAATTGGGCCTTCTGATCATACGTCATTTTATTTAGAAGACGAACCTGTTTTGCATTTTTTTACAGGCCAACACGATGATTACCACAAGCCAACTGATGATGCTGATAAGATTAATTATGAAGGGATGAAAACTGTGCAAAAATTTATTGAAGATGTAATTGCTTCGGTAAATGATGCAGGTAAATTGGCCTTTACAAAAACCAAAGATGAAGACTCGCGAAAAGCACCCAAATATTCAGTTACACTTGGGGTTATTCCTGATTATATGTTCGAAGGCCCAGGTATGTTATTGGGTGGAGTTAAAGAAGACCGGCCAGCGCAAAAGGCTGGAATGCAAAAGGGCGATATCATTATGAAAATAGATGACCTGGATATTGCCGATATGATGGCTTATATGAAAGCTTTGGGCATCTATAAAAAAGGAGATACTTCTAAAGTGGTTGTAATAAGAGGTGATGAGGAATTGTCGTTTGATGTAACTTGGTAATAAAGTAAATGGAGTTACTTTTTTATTTACCCGTTTGGCAAGGCCTTATTATCATTATAATAATATGTTGGGCACTTAGTGCTGTGGTGGTTGGTTTGGTTAGGAAATTAATTGAAGAAAAACTAACTAAGCAGCACGAACGGGTAGGTAGGCTTCTTTTTAGAGTTTCAGCCGGATTAATAGCCCTGCTTATTTCGTTAAGCTATGCCAATGAGCGTGTAGAGTATAACAGAGTGCGCGATTCGTTGGAAGTGGAGTCCTCCTTAATTGCCAATGTGTATGCGAAATTGGGCGTTTTTAATTCAAAAGAAGCTGAGGCTATTCGGCAAGAACTTATAATGTATGTAGATTATACCATTGAAGACGAATGGAAGGAAGCGAATAATAACCCCTATTTTTCTAAAATCACGCACACTATAATGGAAATTAATCGGCTGTCTCTTAGGCTGCCAACTGATAATGAGGAGGAGAAGATCGCAAAGCAGTTTATTATGAACGACCTTAATGAGGTCGCCAAGCTTATGCAGATACGTTTTTTTGCAAAGCACGCTCTTTTCCCATTCTTAGTGTACATTTTAGGTGCAGGTATTTTATTTATGTGGATATTCTTTGCAGTGTATAAAATCGATTTGCTTACAATGATATTTCTGTCACTTTACAATACCTTCTTGATGGTGCTTATTTATTTTATCATTGTGTTGAGCAACCCAATGGTAGGCACTTTAAAAATTAATGCAGATGCATTTATTATTCTTAAAACTAAGGGGTTTGATAAGATAAAGAATGAATAATATTATGAGGAAGACTAACATGTTAGCCTTGTTTTTGGCGCTGTTCTTGCAGTTTCAAATTAGTTATGCACAAGAGCTAAACCCTCTTTTTCAATCAGATTCTATTCTTAAAATCACCATTAAATTATCCTTAGATGAAGTATTGAATGACCTTGTAGTTCGAGACTATCACGAAGCGAAATTATCTTATAAAAGACCTGATGGGAGTGTTTTTAAGCATAAAGCTAAAGTAAAAATTAGAGGCAATAACCGGGCAAAAGTTACAACCTGCAGATTCCCTCCTTTAAAAGTCAATTTTAAGAAGAGTAAACTAGAGAACTCGGTTTTCGAAGGTCAGAACAAAATTAAATTAGTTACACATTGTAATTCTAACAAAAATGCTAATCAACTAATTTTAAAAGAGTACTTAACTTATAAGCTATACCAACAAATAACTCCATATAGTTTGGGCGTTCGGCTTTGTGAAATCACCTATATCGATACCTCAAATGATAATGAGGAGTCGATTCATTATGGATTTTTTATTGAAGATATCGATCATTTGGCTGCTCGCAGTAATATGATTGTATATGAAGATTCTATTGCAAATCAAGATGTGTGTGTGAGAGCCGAACTAGATAAGATGACCGTTTTTCAATATATGATTGGTAATCTAGATTGGTCTGTTCCTAATAGGCATAACATGAAATTGATAGCTGAATCATCAGAATCATTGCCAGTAGCGGTGCCTTATGATTTTGACTTTGCCGGATTTGTGGGAGCGCCCTATGCAAAGCCTCCAGCAGAGTTTGGGTTGCAATCGGTAAAACAACGTTTTTTTATGGGATTTTGTAGGTCAGAAGGAGAGTATGAACTAACCCTATCTTCTTTTAAAGAAAAGAAAAATGCAATCCTTTCGGTTGTGGAGCAAAGTACTTTGTTAACAGATAAAAACAAAAAACAAGCGTTCAATTATCTACAAGGTTTTTTTGTAATACTTGACAAGCCAAAGCAAGCAGAAAGTCGCATTATTAAAGGGTGTAGGGTTGATCATAAGCACTTATACCAATATGAAAAGCATTAGTATAACACAGAAACTAATTATTGGGTTTATACTTTTTATTGGGCTTGCAGGACTAGTAAGTTTCTACGCGCCTTATGCTAAGTTTGAGTATGAAGGAACTAACGCCCTTTATATTGAAGATACAGATAGCCTGCGAGTACATTGGCTAACTGCCACTTCTGATATTGGGTTCGCAGAATTACGAACAGTAGAAGGCGGGCTTATTGCTCTAAAAGAAACTACATCAGGGAAGGTTCATCAGGCTTCATTTGAAACTCAAACAAAAGATTTAATACTTAGGTATGGGAGTAAAAATGGTAAGCAGTTTACCCAAAAACTTACTTCTTCCATTGAGCTGCAGGCTTCAGAGTTTTTCGAAGTTGCATCTATTTATGTAATTGGTGATGTACACGGTAGATATAATGAGCTCATTAATCTGCTGCAGAAATCTAAGGTGATTGATGCGGACTTAAATTGGATAGCAGGCCAAGCGCACATCGTTTTTTTAGGAGATCTTTTTGATCGTGGCAACGATGTAACCAAAGTGCTTTGGTTTATACATAACCTAGAGCCAAAGGCTACGAAAGAAGGCGGCCTTGTTCACTTAGTTTTAGGCAACCACGAAATAATGACGATGTCGAAAGATCTTCGATATTTAGGAGCCAAAGAGGGCGCCATTGCGGCTACCTACAAAGTTAGCTATGCCGATATGTATCATCCAACCAAATCGTATTTGGGCAAATGGCTCACGAGTAAACCCGCTGTGATAAAAATTGATAATGCCATTTTTGCACATGGTGGAATTATTGATTTAGATACTAAGTCTATCACTGAATTTAATACTACAGTTAATGGCTATTTACAGGAGCCTGTATTTTTAGATATTATAGCAGACGCCCCAGATACCTTGGCGTATAGTAGAGAGCTTTGGAGCCAACGATATGCTTTTTTTTATAGCCCAATGAGCCCATTCTGGTATCGAGGCTATGTGCAATCGGATACTCTGCAAGCGCAGTTAAATACAATGCTTCGTAAATATAAAGCTAAAGTGCATATTGTTGCACATACGCCATTAGAAACCATTACTAAGCGCTATAATGGCAAACTGTTAACAACAGACTTAAACGAAGCTGCCACCCAACTTTTAGTCCTTAAAAAGAAAGGCAAGAAGTACATTCCTTTTAAAGTTGATAGTGAAGGTGAATTAGACGACTTATAACCCAATGCAAGATTTTATGAAATTTCCTCTTGTTGGTGAGAAAATGAGGGGTGTATTTGAATAGCAATAAAATTTGCTTTGAAGTCTTCATAAACCATTTCTGATAAATATCATCTTATCTCAATAAGTAGAGGTTTATTTTTACATAACAATTTTTAAGACCCATGACCAAGCTGTTTTTTTTAAGCTTTTTAATTCCACTTATTGGCTTTTCGCAGCCAGCGAAGCTTAAAATATACCCATTCAAATCAGCCATAATAGAATACAAATATGAAGCAGCTTTTGGCGGTACTCATATTAAGTATATTGATGATTACGGCTATAAGCAAGCTGATTATTTTTATAAAGAAGTTGTTTTTAATGGAGCGGTTGATTCTCAGTATGAAACTATTATTCTAATTGGAGAAAAGGCATACACCATCAATTGGCAAGATAGTACCATTGCATTAGGTAGAAATTCTACCTACAACTACTATTTGCAAAACCCAGATAACGATGGTGTAGCTGTAAACGAGGCTATTTTAAAAGTAGCTTTTGGGTACAGCTTGGCTGGTACTAAGATGTATCTGGATAAAGAGTGCAAACGTTGGGAATCAGGCAAATCAACCATGCTAACTTGGAATGGACTGGAGCTAAAATCGGAGATAAACTTTTTTATGATGATGGTTGAAAAAGCAACCAAAATTAAAATTGATAAAAAAGTGTCAAGCCGTGTTTTTGAAATACCAGAAAACTTAACTTATATTTCTTCCGATAATTATCAAGGATTTTCAGGGTTGGAATTGAATTTTGATACATTAAATATCCCTCGAGATAAAGAATCTGGAATTCAAGTAGAATTTGATTCAAGGTCTTTAGGTGGGTCAAATAATTTTAAATATTACACTTCTTCTGGAAAAGAAATACGAACTAGGGGAATCAATGACTATAATAAAATTGACCGCGTGCTAATTAAGGCTCAGCAAAACCAAATGACCTCTCAGCCAATCAAAATTACTCCATCAGGTACCGTTATTTATCAAACAGCATCAGGAGATTATGGTAAAATGCAGTTAGTATCCAACGAGGAAGGGGAGGTTCTTATACAATATGTGGTGTTTGATAAACTAGGTTTTGTTAAAAGGCATTCCGATGGAACACCTGCCTTTTTAACAGAAGACTTTATAATTACGAATAACGAAGAAACTAATAAGCTAGAATTAATCCCCAAGAAAAAGCCAAAATGCATGGGGCTTGGCTGGTAATTTGATAATTTAAACCAATATATAAAATGAAAAGAGTATCTGTATTATTTTTTGCGTTGCTCCTTAGTGCAGCAAGCATTACAGCAAAAGAATTGCCAATTGTTGGCAAATGGCTATTAACCATAGCTGAAGTAGATGGCCACAAACAAGAGGTTTATTCTGAGGTAGTTTTTAAGGAAGATGGCTATGCCGAAATGGATGGGCGTGTTTTTGGGACTTGGAACTATGATAAAAAGTCTAAATCCATCACAATTGAGTCTAAAATGATAGAAGAATTTGCTGGCAAACGCACGGTTTCGAATCCAAGTAAATCAGAAATGATGTTTAGCGGAGATGGACTAATACTGCATTTTTTAAAATTGGACGAAGCTAAAATTAAAAAAGAAAATGATGCCTCTGGATTGCTTGGGCTTTGGCAATTTTCCAAAGATCAAGAAACGACCTATATAAAGTTTGAGGCTCCAAACGTAGTAAGGTATCATAGCATTACAGAGTACAGTTCTTCTTCTGGAGCTGGTATTTGGATGTATAATAATAAAGAACAAACCGTGATACTTATGCTCAATAACAGAGGATTATCGGGCAATAATAAGGTAGAAGAAATTACAGACAATACGTTTAAAATTGTAAAAGGAGAGTCCTCTATTGATGCAACTAAAGTGCAAGGGGCTGCTGAGGTGGAGGCATTAAGCTTTACCGCTGAAGATATAAATGAAAGCTTAGATTACAGAAATGAAAACTTAACATTCGATGCCATTAACTACCTATGGAAAAATACCGAAGCCAAAACGCAGTATTTAAAAAATGTAAGCAAGCTAAGTTACTCTCACACAGAAAAAATTACAAAGTTAAATACCTATATAGCTAATGAAATTTCTGCTTCAATCTCTTATGATGAAGATTATCAACAAATAACCTCAGATCCTATTTTTGGAGAAATGTCGTCCGAAGACCTATCAGAAGAAAATCTATTTTATCCTTTAGAAATTGGACGTAGCTATAGAATTATTGGAGATGAAATTATAACTGTACCCGCGGGCACTTTTAATTGCAAGGTGGTAGAAGCAATAGCAGGTTATGGAGATGTAAAACTGAAAGTTTATATGATTTCCAATAGGCCAGGCGTGTATGCAAAAATAATAATGAATCAAGAAGACGGGGAAGAAGTTATTTCTCAGCAGTTTGAACTTGAAAGTATAGAAAGTAATTACACAACCTCTACACATGATATTATTGGTAATTGGCTTTTGATTAAAACGGAGGTAAATGGAAAAACTCGTAAAAAAAGTACCGAGATGGAGTTTGTAAACGATGGTCGTTATATTGTAGGTGAATCCAGTGGTAGTTGGGAATATACTGATAAGCTTTTAATGGATTCCTATGGAGAAATTTCTGAATATACGATTACTGAAGTTTCTGCTAATAAACTAACCTATACCAATGGAGAGGCTACTTTATTCTTTATAAAATGGGATATGTCTGGTAATGCTAATTCTCCTTTAACCGGGTATTGGGCACTCTTGCAAGGGAGTGATTATCCTTATAATTTGATCTACTTATCGAAAGAAGGTAATTATTATGACATTGAAAATGTAAATGAAGGTCCCGTAGAAAATAATTCTGCACAGAAAATGGGGCAATGGGCGCATAATAAAGAAGGGAATGAATTAATACTGAATTTAAGCGATGAACAAGCCGTGTTAATGGGTGATTATAAAATCACAAAACTAGAGAACGATTTAATGGTGTTAGATAAAGGAATAGTATATGTAAAAATTGACCCAGAAAAAATGGCTAAAAATAATGAAGCTTCTGGCTTAGTTGGCCATTGGAAAATAGAGATGGGGCAACACCAATTTTATTACTTTAATCTTGAAGCACCTTATTTAATAAAAGGGGGCAATAGTCCAGAAGGAATGTACAACCAAAACCTCTGGTTTTATAATCCTGAAACCCAAAACTTTTATGCAGGTGTAGAAAAATACGGCTTTGGAGGCTTACATAAAGTAACCGAATTAACTGCCGATACCATTACATTCGAAAGTGGCAGAGTGGCTACTAGAATAAAATAGGAATCAGGTAATAGTCAATTTGAACTCAAGGAGATATTAAATTATCTCTTTGAGTTTTTTTTATGCCTTGCAAATAGTTTGCAAACGCCAAGATGTTTAATTTTAGTTTCTAACTTGAATTCATAAAATAGTGATGGCCCATTGGTTTTTATTGTTTGTTATTGGGACTATATTATTTAACAAGCATATATACAGGGAGTTATGTGAAAATAGTTTTTGCTTTAATATCTAATAAGTGTAAATAGTACGCAAATAGCTTTGAATCTAATTTTCAATGTTTACATTTGTGTAAATAATACGCAAATGATATTAAATTTAGACAAAAATTTCAACCCTTACCCGGACGAGAAAAGTATAACATTTGAGTTGTTTACTTTCTCAGGTGGTGAGTCCCATATTAAAATCCACTCTGATTTAAGTCTTATTAATGAAGTTACGATTACTCAAAGGGTTAAATCATTTAATGATGTCGGAGAAATTCTTATTGCTGTTAATGCACTAAGAGGTGCGGGTGTTCAAGAGGTAAATTTACTGCTCCCGTACTTTCCAGGGGCCAGGCAAGATAGGTTTATGGTTAAGGGAGAAGCACTAACTGTAAAAGTATATGCCGACCTCTTTAATCAGTTACGTTTAAAGTCCATTTCAATATTTGATCCTCATTCAGACGTTACTCCTGCATTGCTAAATAATTCAATGGTGATTGAAAACTATACGTTTATTGAAAAAGTAATTGGTAAAATTGGCAGCAATGTTCTTTTGGTTTCACCAGATGGAGGGGCTCTTAAAAAGATCTATAAACTAGCATCTCATTTGATTAACTATAATGTTATTGAATGCTCTAAGTCAAGAGATGTTAAATCTGGAAAACTCTCAGGATTTAAAGTGTATGCTGATGACTTGAAAGGCCAAGACTGTTTAATTGTAGATGATATTTGTGATGGAGGCGGAACGTTTTTGGGACTGGCAAAAGAATTAAAGTTGAAAAATTGTGGGAAGTTATACCTCGCTGTAAGTCACGGAATTTTTAGTAAAGGATTTAGAGAATTATCAAATCATTATGAAATGATATTTACAACAAACTCTTTTTCTGACTTTGAAAATGTGGAATGTTTAACCCAGATAAATTTTGACTATGGACTATTACCTTAATACCCAAAACACATACAATCGACTATATCAAGAGTATAACAAGTATGGATCACTCGTAGTTGCTTTTGATTTTGATAATACCGTATTCGATTACCACAATAAAGGGTGGTCGTTTGATAAAATGGTTAACCTATTGCAACAACTTAAACAGATAGGTTGTTACTTGATAATATTTACTGCAAATGAAGATGAAGTATTTGTTCGCACTTATTGCCAAGAGAACAATATCCCTTTTGATGGTATTAATGAAAATCCTCCATTCTACAAATCTGAAAGTAGAAAAATTTACTATAATATTTTATTAGATGATCGAGCAGGTTTGAAAGAGAGTTATACAGTTTTAAGAAAATTAATTAAAAACATAAAATTATGACACCATTACTATATACAGACGGTTACAAAGTTGACCATAGAAGGCAATATCCAAACGAAACAACTTTGGTTTATTCAAATTGGACCCCAAGAAAAAGCCGTATTAAAGACATTGACAAAGTGGTGTTTTTTGGATTACAATATTTTATAAAAAAGTATTTGATTAAAGACTTTCAAGAAAATTTCTTTAATCAACCCAAAGAAGAAGTTTGCGCAAAATATAGCCGAAGAATAAATAATTATTTAGGCGAAAACAAAGTAGGAATAAAACATATTGAAGAATTACATGATTTAGGATATATTCCTATGGTAATTAAAGCATTGCCAGAAGGAGTTTCGGTGCCCATTAGAGTGCCTATGTTTACAATGTATAATACCTTGCCTCAATTTTTTTGGCTAACTAATTATTTTGAAACCTTGGTTTCAACAACGGTATGGTTACCTTGTAATTCAGCAACTCTTGCGAAACAATATAGGATGATATTGGATAAGTATGCAAAAGAGACTTCATCAAACCCTGAGTTTGTGGATTGGCAAGGGCACGATTTTTCAATGAGAGGGATGGCTGGGTTAGAAGCTGCTGTTATGAGCTCAGCAGGTCATTTACTGAGTTTTACTGGTACTGATACTATTCCTGCAGTCGATTTTTTAGAAGAATATTATAACGCTAATTCTGATACGGAGCTGGTAGGCGGTTCCGTTGCTGCAACAGAACACTCTGTAATGAGCATGGGTACTAATGTTGGTGAACAAGAGACTTTTAATCGTCTTATAACTCAAGTTTATCCAGAAGGAATTGTTTCGATTGTCTCCGATACATGGGATTTATGGAAAGTGCTTACTGAGTACTTGCCCAACTTAAAAGAAGCCGTGTTAGCAAGAAATGGAAAAGTGGTAGTAAGGCCAGACAGTGGGAACCCTGTTGATATTATTTGTGGAAATCCTAATGCCAAAACTACTGCGGAGGTAAAAGGAGTAATAGAACTTCTTTGGGATACATTTGGTGGCACTATTAATGAAAAGGGGTACAAGGAACTAGATAGTCATATTGGGGCAATATATGGAGATAGTATTACACTTGAACGCGCATCGCAAATATGTGAAAGGCTGAAGGAGAATGGATTTGCATCTACCAATGTTGTTTTAGGAATTGGATCTTTTACTTATCAATATAATACAAGAGACACATTCGGGTTTGCAATGAAAGCAACTTACGGTGAAGTCGCTGGAAAAGGTAGGGAAATATATAAAGATCCTGTTACAGATGATGGTACAAAAAAATCTGCAAAAGGATTAATGAAAGTGGTTACTGAAAATGGGAAATACACTTTAATTGATCAAGTAAGCTGGATTGAGGAACGTAAAGGAGAACTTAAAGAAGTTTACAGAAATGGAACCCTTTTAATAGATGATGATTTGAGCGAAATAAGAAACCGTATAAGGTCATAATAGACTTATACGGTTTGGAGTGCCAATACTAATGTTTTTAAGTGTTTCTATATTGATAAAATTTGTACTTTTAAGCTAGCACAATTGGACCTTTACCCTTCTTAATATGAAAAACCTTATTAGACTCTTACCTGCCCTTATTTTTATTATAAGTTGTTCAGCCCCTGATACCTACGATGTAATTATCCGTAATGGTCAAATTGTGGATGGTTCTGGAAATGCTTCTTTTATTGGTGATGTTGCCCTTAATGCTGATACCATTGCTGCCATTGGAGATTTAGGTAGTGCCAAGGGTGTCAAAGAAATTGATGCTAAAGGATTGGTGGTTGCACCAGGTTTTATCAATATGCTCAGTTGGTCGGTTGCTTCTCTCATTGAAGATGGCAAGTCACAAAGTGATATAAGGCAAGGAGTAACCCTTGAAGTGTTTGGCGAAGGCTGGTCGATGGGGCCACTCACCGAAAAGATGAAGAGGGAGGAAGAGGCTGAACAAGGAGATATCAAATATAAAGTAGAGTGGACTACTCTCAATGACTATTTAGAGTTCTTAACTCAGAAAGGAATTTCTCCTAATGTAGCCTCGTTTGTTGGCGCTACCACACTAAGAATTAACACCATTGGGTACGAAGATCGTGAGCCTACACCCGTTGAGCTAGACTCCATGAAGCTGTTGGTTAGACAAGCAATGGAGGATGGCGCATTAGGTATTGGCTCATCGCTAATTTATGCGCCTGCATTTTATTCAACCACCGAAGAGCTAATTGAACTTTGCAAAGTGGCTGCGGAATATGATGGTATGTATATTTCGCATATGCGAAGTGAGGGGGCGAAGATATTTGAAAGCTTAGATGAACTCATTAAAATAGCTAGCGAGGCCAATATTAGAGCCGAAATTTATCACCTTAAATTAGGAGGCAAAGCAAACTGGAATAAGTACGATGCAGTAATCGCTAAAATTGATTCTGCCAGAAAGTCCGGATTGCACATTACAACAGATATGTATAATTATACTGCAGGAGCTACAGGTTTAGATGCTGCAATGCCTCCCTGGGTGCAAGAAGGCGGTTATGAAGCTTGGTCAGCTCGATTGCAAGATCCTGAAATCCGTAAAAAGGTAATTGCGGAAATGGTATCAGAAACTACCGAATGGGAAAATCTTATGAAAGCGGCTGGCTCTCCAGAGAATTTATTATTAATAGGTTTTAAGAATGACAGCCTCAAATACTTGGCTGGAAAAACATTGGCTGAAGTGGCAAAGATGAAAAATTTATCACCCGAAGAAACTGCGATAGAATTAGTAATTCAAGATGGGAGTAGAGTGGGCACCGTGTATTTCTTAATGTCGGAAGACAATGTAAAAAAGCAAATAGCCTTGCCCTACATGAGTTTCGGTTCCGATGCAGAATCTGCTGCTCCTGAAGGTGTGTTTTTAAAATCGAGCACCCACCCTAGAGCCTATGGGAATGTAGCTCGTTTATTAGGTAAGTATGTGAGAGACGAGCAAGTAATTCCTTTGGAAGAAGCTATCTATAAATTAACAACATTGCCTGCTACAAATTTAAAAATCAAGAAACGTGGAGCTTTAACCATTGGGAATTATGCCGATTTAGCCATTTTTAACCCAGATGAAGTGGGAGAAGTTGGCACGTATGCAAAACCCCAGCAGTACTCAACAGGAATGCAACATGTTTTTGTTAATGGTGTGCAAGTACTAAAAAATGGAGAGCACACAGGTGCATTGCCCGGGCAAGTAGTTCGTGGGCCGGGATGGAAAGAATAGAATAATTAGGACATTAACTCAAAGAATTAAACCAAATTCCAAATGAGATTTATAAAAATATTATAGAGATAGTCATTTAGGCACATACTAATTTAGAGTGTTCAATATTCT
>CAZDQR010000072.1:0-12251 GCA_964507315.1 uncultured Roseivirgaceae bacterium | reverse complement strand
CATCATTGTAGATACAATAGAAGGAATATAGAATTCAGCTTTTTCGTTTTCGAAATTGTTCTGTACAAAGGCCTTAAACTGGGCTTCGGCCTCATCGAAGAAATTCGGCATAAAACCCCAGAAATTCATAGATACATAGGTGCTTTCGTCCAATGGAGTTTGGTTGCCTTCATCATCTTTAAAAACGACTTTGCCCTCTATTCGCTCAATATTTGTACGCTCCGTAATGGTATGCAAATAATTATCTTTATCAGTTTCGCAAATACCACGGGATACAAATCCATGGTCTGATAAGGTGTTCTTTAAGATATAACCCACCATTGCATTTTCACTATCTGAAATTCCATTTTGCAAATAAACACTTATGGTTTTAAAGGCATTAGAGCCATAAAAATCATCGGCATTAATTACCGCAAAAGGTTCGTTGATTAAATTTTTAGCCACCATAACTGCATGGCCAGTACCCCAAGGTTTTTTGCGCTCAGGCAAATTATCGATGCCTTCAATAGGTACATTCACTTCTTGAATGGCGTATTCAATCGTGATTTTATCTCCCCATCTAGTGTCAAATAGCGCTTTCATATCGTCCAAAATGTTTTGGCGTACTACCATTACAATTTTGCCAAATCCAGCTTGAATGGCATCGTAAATAGAGTAATCGATAATAGTTTCGCCAGAAGGACCAACTTGATCGGCTTGTTTGAGGCCACCGTAACGGCTGCCCATGCCAGCGGCAAGTACGAGTAGGGTAGGTTTCATATATTAGATGTTAGATAATTAGACTAAAGATGTTAGATAAAAAACAGAAGATGTAGAAGATCGTCAGTCTGAATTTATTCGGAATCTTATTAAGGTTTATGCTAGGTCCTGAAACAAGTTGAGGATGACTGCAATAGGCATAAAATAAAAAAGACACAAGACTTAAACTAGTAAAGTCTAATATCTTGTGTCTAACAATCTGTTATCTTTTTTTACAATTGAGCATCAAGCTTACCAGCTAAAACAGCCTTAGGCACTGCACCAATTTGCTTATCAACGATTTCACCGTTTTTAAAGATTAATAAAGTAGGAATACTTCTAATTCCAAATTCAGCTGAAGTAGAAGGATTTTCATCTACATTTACTTTTGCGATAATTGCTTTACCATTGTAATCTGCAGCTAATTCTTTAACAATTGGCCCAATCATTTTACAAGGACCACACCATTCTGCCCAAAAATCAACCAAAACAGGTTTGTCTGTATCTAAAACTTCTTTAAAGTTAGCATCTGTTATAATTTGTGCTTCCATTATATATGTATTAAAATTTTGTTTCTGTTGAACGCAAATATATTACAAATAATTCCCAACGATTGTAATATTAATAAGTAAAGAGGCTGCTTTTTTATGATGAGCTCGATCCTTTTCTCTCAGGCACATTTTTTATTCCGAGGAACGATGAATCTTATAAGATATTTATAATTAGACCTCAACAAAAAGAAGATTTCTCGTTCCTCGAAATAGCAAAGAACACCATTAATAAATACTACTAACTCTTAGCAAACTTCTTAAAATCTCTTCTTGTTTCAGGCGGAGCTTCTATTTTGTCAGTTACGATTTTGTATTTAACAGAGTCGAGCAGCATTAAGCCATTTACTAATTCGTTGGTTGGGTTTACTAAGTATTTTTTAGATAGAAGCTCTACACGTAAGCTTTCGGTTTCACTGTAAAGAGTTATAATAAATTTGCACTTGCCGGGGTTTTCAATAGCTAACATTTCTATTTTATCAACCAACTCTTCAGTAAGGGTGGCAACCTCAAGACTTATCCTTATTTCCTTGCTTAGATCTTCTCTAATACTAGATAATAATTGAATAACACGAGGCCTGAATTCCCATTCGCCAGGGCTATTATAGCGCTCTTCTACTTTGCCAATCATATACACAAACCCTCCAACTTGTAGCATGTGGCGGTTTTTCATATAGTCTTCGCCAAACATAGCCATATCGAGATTGCCGTTATAATCTTCGATGCTAAACAGCCCAAATGGAGCCCCTCGTTTTGAGATACGTTCCATAAACTTGGTAACAATACCAGCTACTCTAATCGTATTATTTTTGTAATCTTTATATTTTTCTACAGTACATGTGCAGAAATTCTCAATATCAATTTTATACTCATCCAATGGATGGCCAGAGATGTAAAATCCAACAACCTCTTTTTCGATTTTTAATTTTTCAATGTCACTGTAGGGTTCACAAACAGGGAATTTTGGCTTAGGAATTTCAACACCACTATCACCACCAAACATAGAATGTTGCGAGGCATTTTTGTCTTGCTGAAAACTGTTGCCATACCTTACGGCTAGCTCAATACCGCTTGGTTGGTCACCTTCTTGAATGAGGTACTGCCTTCTATTAACTCCTTCAAAACAATCGAAAGCACCACCCATAGCAAGGCTTTCAAATGTCTTTTTATTAACCGATCGAAGGTTTACGCGTTCCGCAAAATCGAATATTGAGTTAAAGCTACCTTCCTTATCTCTGTCAGAAATAATAGCATCTACCGCTGCATCGCCAGTTCCTTTAATTGCTCCCAGTCCAAATCGAATTTCGCCTTCTTTATTCACCGAAAAATTCATATTACTTTCGTTAATATGAGGCCCTAAAACTGGAATTTTCTGCTTTTTACACTCTTCTAAAAAGAAAGTAATTTTTTCTATATTATTTTGATTGTGGGTAAGTACAGAGGCCATGTACTCTGCCGGGTAATGCGCTTTTAAATAGGCAGTTTGGTAGGCCACAACTGAGTAGGCTGCAGAGTGAGATCGATTAAATCCGTAGGCAGCAAATTTCTCCATTACAGCAAAAACATCCTCTGCTTTTTTCTTATCAATGTTATGGAGTTTCTTCGCACCTGCAACAAATACCTCTCGTTGCTTGGCCATCTCATCGAGCTTTTTCTTACCCATCGCTCTACGAAGCAAATCTGCCTGACCAAGTGAGTAGCCACCCAAAATTTGAGCAGTTTGCATAATCTGCTCTTGGTACACCATTATACCATAACTGTTTTTTAAGATAGGCTCTAACAGTTCGTGCGGATATACTACTTCTTCCTTGCCGTGTTTACGGTTAATAAAGTTTGGAATAAACTCCATTGGCCCTGGTCGATACAAGGCGTTCATTGCAATTAAATCTTCTATATCGGTAGGTTTAAGCACTTGCAAATGCTTACGCATGCCATCAGATTCAAACTGAAAAGTACCTACTGTATCCCCTTTTTGGTACAGTTCAAAAGTTTTATCATCCTCTAGATCGATGGTGTCGATGTCAATTTCTACTCCATAATTTTGTTTGATGAGCGCCATCGCATCTTTAATAATGGAAAGGGTTTTTAGTCCTAAAAAGTCCATTTTAAGCATGCCTGCATCTTCAATTACTTTTCCATCATATTGGGTTACCAGTAAATTGGATTCTTTGGATGTGGAAACAGGAATGTAATCTGTTAAATCTGCAGGGGCTATAATAACACCTGCCGCATGAATACCTGTACTGCGTATAGAACCCTCGAGCTTTTTAGCCATGTTTAAGATAAACCCATTTTCAGAGTCTTCTTTTCGGAGAGCTTCCAACTCTGGTACTTCGGCAAAAGCTTTCGCAAGGGTTGTTCCTGGTGTATCTGGCACTAATTTAGCTAGTACATTGGCTTCGCTTAGAGGTAAATCTCTTACACGAGACACATCTTTAATAGAGCTTTTGGCAGCCATGGTGCCATAAGTGATAATTTGTGCTACTTGGTTGTATCCGTACTTATCAACTACATAATCAATTACTTTTTGGCGGCCTTGGTCATCAAAATCAGTATCAATATCGGGCATTGATATACGCTCTGGATTTAGAAATCGCTCAAATAATAGGCTATATTTAATAGGATCTATATTGGTGATGCCAAGGGTGTAAGCAACCACCGAGCCTGCGGCAGAACCCCTCCCAGGACCAATCATTACTCCTAATTCACGGCCTGCTTTAATCATATCTGCCGTAATTAAAAAGTAGCCTGCAAAACCCATGGTTTTAATGATGCCTAGCTCATGGTCTATTCGCTCTTCCACTTCAGAGCCAATTTCGCCATAGCGTTTGGATGATCTAGCACCTTCAAGAGTTAAATGTCGTAGGTAAACATCTTCATCCGTAAATTCTGGAGGAAGCGGAAAATTAGGCAATAGAATATCTCTGGTAAGTGTGAGGTGTTCTATTTTATCTGCAATTTCATTGGTGTTATCAATGGCTTCGGGAATATCTGAAAAGAGTTCGTTCATTTCAGCTTGGGTTTTGAAATAAAACTCGTTATTGGGGAACCCAAATCTATACTCTTTGCTTCCAAACCCGTTGCCTTTCCAAACAGGTTTACTTTGTAACTCTCCAGTATTTACACAAAGTAATATATCGTGTGCCACTGAATCTTCTTGATCTACATAGTGGGTATCGTTGGTGGCTATTACTTTTAAATTATATTTTTTAGCGAACTTAATAAGTACTTCGTTTACTATGTTTTGCTCTTTAATATCGTGGCGCTGAAGCTCGATGTAGAAGTCTTCGCCAAATAAATCAACCCACCACTTTAATAATTTTTCAGCTTCTTCTTCGCCTTGGTTAAGAATGGCTTGCGGAATTTCTGCTGCCAAGCAGCACGAGGTTGCAATTAGTCCTTCGTGGTACTTCTCAATAAGTTCTTTATCAATACGAGGCCATTTGCTATAAAGGCCATCTATGTAGCCCAATGAACTAAGCTTTGTTAAGTTTTTATACCCGATGGCATTTTTTGCCAGCATTAGCTGGTGGTTTCTATTGTCTTTATTTTCTTTGGTAAACTGCTTTTTAAACCGGTCTTTAACCAAGTAAAATTCGCTACCAACTATAGGTTTTACATTAAATTTACTGGCTTCGGCTACAAATTTAAAAGCACCAAACATATTACCATGGTCAGTAAGAGCCACGGCTTTCATTCCATCTGCTTCTGCCTTTTTAAACATATTAGTAATGTTGGCAGCACCATCTAAAAGAGAGTATTGGGTATGGCAGTGAAGGTGATTAAAGTCAGGCATTAATGAATAAGATTAAACCGATATGCACCGGAATGAGAAGTAAGTTGCAAGTTACAAAATCGACTGATTTCTATTTAACCTTGTACAGGAATAAATCACAAATATTTAATTTGATGTACGAATGCGTTTGGCTAGGACTGGATCATTTGTTATTACTGCATCTACACCCATATTAATTTGTATGCTTAATTCTTCTTCAGTGCTAGGAGTAAAAACGCCCACCTTAACACCTTTGCTTTGTAATTGTTTTATAAAGCCAGGAGTTGCTCTTTTATAATAAAAGTTAACCCAATTTATATAATTGGGTGGGTTATAACTGCCCCAATGAAATTTATAATCTACATAAAATGGCAAAGGCAAAGACCAACTGCCAATGAGCAATTTACCAAGGATAATGTCGGGGTATGCTGCATTTAAGTTTTCGAGATAAGAGGATTCAAAAGATTGTACAATTGTCCAAGCTACCGCATCATTTGCAATAATAGATTTTGCAACAAGACCCTCAATGCCCATATAAGGGGAATCTCCCTCCCATTTTATTTCGATAAGGCAGGTGGTTTTCCCGTTTATTGTCTGAAGTACTTCATCTAATGTTGGTAGTGTTTCTCCAATAAAATCCTTGCCAAACCAACTGCCTGCATCTAGTTTTTTTAGTTCCAATAACTTATGCTCAGATATCCTTCCACTTCCGTTGGTTGTTCTGTCTAATGTTTCGTCATGGATAACAATCAACTGATTGTCTTTGGTTAAATGCACATCAATTTCAATCATATCTACTCCAATTTCTAATGCTTTTTTAATAGCAGCCAATGTATTTTCAGGCGCAAATTTGTTTGCACCTCTGTGGGCTGCAATTTTTACATGTTTATCGGGTAAAGATTGTTTTGCAGGGCTTATTATTGATTGATAAAGTAAAGGGTAAATGAGTATTAAAATACTCAATACGATGATTGCTATTACAGCAATAAGACAGAATTTTGTTGTCATTTAGGCTAGAATATTGAAGAAGTAAAATTGCACAATAATTTATTAAAGCAAGCTTTAAATAGCTTAAATTAATATAATAATCATTATTAATTGTACTAAGTCAATAAGTTAGGTGTGTTTCTATGTCGATTAAAAATTTATCATTATTATTAAGAACCTTTTAATTATTGGCTTAATTAATAATTTTTTGAGCATTGCAAAATTTGTATACCCAATATCTTCATAACATAGCACGATTCCTCTTTTTATCAGGAATAAGAGTGCTCTTTTTGCTTGTTGCAATAAGCAAGATTGGGTATGGGCAACAGATTAATTCTCAAGTAGTTGATAGTTTTGGGGCTTCTATTTCGGTAGAAGGATTAACCTTTGATACAACTATTGGAGAGTTAGCTACAACTACCATAACTGGGAATGGTTATGCGATCACTCAAGGCTTTTTGCAGCCTATTGATTTAAAAATTCCATGTGGAGATGTTGTTCTCAAAGCTTTTCCTAATCCAGTAACCGTAGGCATGAAAATTTATGCAGAGGGATGTGATATTGAGGTGGCAAGTATTAAAACGTATGATTTATTTGGCAAATTGGTGTACGTAGGAAAACCCGTTAATAATCAAATTAATTTTTCAAGTATTGGTGTAGGTGTTTATTTAGTTCGAGCTTATAATCAGTCCAATCAAGTAGTAGGGGTGGTTAAAATAATTAAATCAACCATATGAGAAAGGTTATTTACATACTATTGGCATTGTTATTTACACATAACTTGTTTGCACAAGCACCTTTAGGATTTAATTATCAAGGTATTGCGAGAGAGGCAGATGGTACGCCTATTTCAGGAAAAGAAATTGCAATACGTGTTAGTATTATCGATGGACCACAAGGTAGCAGTGAGTTTGAGGAAGTGCATTTTTTAACAACCAATGATTTTGGTTTGTTCACTGCTGTTATAGGACAAGGGAATGGGAACGGCACACTTAACCAAGTTAATTGGGCAGGAGGCAATCTTTGGTTACAGATTGAGTTAGACCCTGATGATTCGGGTAATTTTATATTGATGGGTTCGCAGCAATTAATGAGCGTGCCTTATGCTTTATTTGCGCAGCAAAGCGGAGCCGGCCTTAGCCCAGGCTATGGAGTTGATATTAATAATGGAACTATAAGTAATGTTTTGCCGGATAGGCCAATTACGCTTACAGGAAAAGGGAATGTGCAAGTATCTGGTACTTACCCTAATTTTACAATTGAAAGTAATGGCTCTGCGGATGGAGATGCAGATGCAAGTAACGAAATTCAAAATCTTTCTAAAGTTGGCAATGAGGTTTCACTTTCCAAAGGAGGAGGAAGTTTTACTGATGCTGTGGATGATGCCGATGCCGATGCAACTAATGAGCTTATCGAAAGCGCGACCTTGGTAGGCACTAGTTTAGAAATCAAAGATGCAGGTGGCACCCAAACGGTTGATCTTGCTACTTTACAAGATGGTACAGGAACAGATGCACAAGAGTTGACGTTAACGGGCAATACCCTTAGCTTAACCAATAGCACACCGGTAGATTTATCTGGCTATTTAGATGATACTGATACACAACTCACGGAAGCAGAAGTAGATGTATTTGTTGGTAATAATGGCTATTTAACTTCAGAGGTTGATGGGAGTTTAACTAATGAGATTCAGGACTTACAGTTGGTAGGTAATGAATTGACAATTACCAGAAATGGCACGGCTACGACCATTGATTTATCACCTTACTTAGATAATACAGATACTCAACTTACAGAGGCGGAAGTAGATGCCTTTGCCAATAATAACGGGCACTTAACATCGGAGGTTGATGGAAGCATAACTAATGAGATTCAGGATTTGCAATTGTTAGGAAATGATTTAGAGATTACTAATAATGGTTCTGCAACTACTATCGATTTATCTGGGTACTTAGACAATACCGATGACCAAACTTTATCTGTATCTACACCCGCGATTAATCCTGTATTGAGACAAATTGATATATCTGGAGCATCAAATTCTAGTATTTCATTTTCTGTGGCAGATAGCGATGATGATACTTCAAATGAAATACAATCGTTAACACTTAATATAAACAGTTTGGATTTAACTAGTGGAGGGTCTGTAGATTTATTAAAGTATTTAGATAATACAGACGAACAAAATTTAAGCAATGTATTAGGCGTAAGTAATAGTGCAGGAAGTAATAATATCACGAACTTGTTGGATCCTACATTGGAGCAAGACGCAGCCACAAAAAAATATGTTGACGCAAGCGATGGTGTATTACAAGCATCAATTAATACAAATGCAACAGGGATTTCGAATAATGCAACTAGTGTTACTGCAAATACAACTGCAATTTCGTCAGAAACAACCAGTAGAGGAAACGGAGATACAGCTCTACAAAATGAACTAGATGCTGCTCAAACGGGAGCTGGGTTAAATGCAGATGGTGCCTATTCAGCTGATCCAACTACGAATTACATTAATGGAGCTACAAGCTTAAAAAATGCAGACAAATTACTAGACACTCAAGTGCAATCGAATTCATCAGATATTACAACGTTAACTAATAGGTTAGATAATACGTATTCGTTTCAAGCTGATTTTACTATTAACGAGGTTGGAGCAGTGGCTCAAAAACAAGTTGTACTTACAGAAAACTTAGGTGCGTTTAACCAAATTTCGTCTGATGAGATAATAGTTGGAGCAACAGGTCTTTACCTTATTTTAGTTGATGCCGAGAGAACAAATGTAGATAATGCAATAACAAACATTACTATTAGAGTTAATCTGACAGACCATATAATTTATGTTTCTAATACAGCCCAAAATATAGCTAGATCGTTAATGTTAAATTTATCAACAGGGGATTCTGTTTTGTTGTTGGTGACAACAAAAGTTCCTCAAGCAATTCCACTAATTGGTGTAATAGGAGGGTATAAAATCTCAGATTAACACTCTACCTCAACAACCTTTTTAGTTTCAAAAAAATCTTCTTTAAAGAATTTAGAGAGCTCTATTTCTCTGTAAGGTTTTTTAAGCTCAGCCATTTCTTCTTCTAAGTCACCTCCTTTAAGGTATAAAATGCTTCCTCCTGCTTTAAGTTTAGGCCTGACCCAATCATAAAAAGGTTTTATCTTGGTAACTGCTCTGCTTACCACATAATCAAATTGGCCTTTGGTTTCTTGTGCCCTTACATGCTGGCCTCGTGCATTAGTTAAGCCAATGGAATTAATGACCTCGTTAACTACTTTAATTTTTTTGCCAGTGGAGTCGATTAGTAAAAACTCTACTTCAGGGTATAGAATGGCTAGTGGAATACCAGGAAATCCACCTCCTGTACCAACATCTAATACAAAAGCACCCTCTTTAAACGTAGTTACTTTCGCAATGCCTAGTGAATGTAAAACATGCTTTAAATAAAGCTGGTCTATATCTTTCCTCGAAATTACATTGATTTGGGCATTCCAATGAATATAAAGTTCTTCCAACGCATCAAATTGCTTTTGTTGCTTTTCGGTTAGATCTGGGAAATAGGTTAGAAGTAAACTGTTTTTCACTTTTGTATTTAGTTAGTGGTTGTTTTGCAAAGATACACATTAGCCTAGTTTGGTTAGATAGAGTTTTCATAAAAGGATAGATTCCTTTTATATATCATCCACTTTGCACGTTAAAAAGGATTCTTAGCGAAAAGGAATGAATTGAACTGGCCAAGACTTTTTCTCCCGATAGCTATCGGGAGTGTTACGAAATGACGATTTGAATTAAGATCGTTGCAGCTAATCGAACTATGTACTAAACCTCTATGCAAGTCATTCCGGAGGAATCTTTACCATTTAGAAAGTATTGGAACTGCAGCGGCTAAGATTTCTCCATTGCATTGCGAAATGACATTTGCCTTGTCATATGGAGCTCATGAAAGGGTCCTATAGAGTGTCTTTACTAAGTAGAAGAATCTTATATATGCTCTCTCTTTCCTTTTACCAAATCAGAAAGCAATTCACGGGCTCTATGCAGTTGGGCTTTAACAGTACCTAAGGGAGAACCTAACTCCTTGGCAATTTCATCATACGAAAGCTCATCGAAATAGCGTAAGCGCACTAGTCGCTGGTATTTGGCGGGCAGTTTAGTTACAAATAACTGTATCAGCTCTATCTTCTGAGCTTTAATAGCCATTTCTTGAGGGTTTAACTCTTTGTCTGGTACATCAATGCCCACATTTGTGCCATTATCATCGGTGTAAGAAGAACTAAGGCTTGTGGTATCTAATTTCTTTTTGCGAATAAAATCGATAGCGTTATTGGTAGCAATTCTAAAAAGCCAAGTACTAAACGTGTAGTCTTTTTTAAATTTATGTAAATTTTTAAAGGCTTTAGCAAAAGCCTCCATTGTTAAATCTTCAGCATCATCTACATTACGCACCATTTTTAGCACCATATGGTACACCGGCCTGTTATAGCTTTCTAATAGCATTGCATAGGCTTGCTCATCATTCTGATTAACGGCTAAGTCAATCAGTCGAAAGTCTTTCAATGCTTTATCTGAAAACTGCTTTTTTAACTCCATTTAACTCGTTTGGTTAGCAACGTGCGTAGGCCTGTTACAAAGTAATATAGTACAAACATAAAGTCAAGCAAGATCAATCCCAATAAATTAAGTTTTGCTCCACTTTTATTTTTAAAAACGTAAAAGGTTATTCCCATTAAAATATACCTCGCCATTAGTATTGCCAAAGGCACCACTAATTGTTGGGTGGCAACTAATATAAACGGGAGTATGCCCCAAGTAGCTAACCAAGTAAACGAAAATAATCCTAAAATGATTTTACTTTTTGATGAATAGTATTTTCCAACTGATAAGTGCCTGATTTTCTGCGTACTAAAATTCGATAATTTTGATTTAGGTTTGGATACTACTCCACTTGCTAGGCTAACTACTAAGTTAGTGTTAGAGCTATTGGCATATTTATTTACAAATAAATCGTCATCGCCACCTGTAATTCCCTGAAACCCATGGAAGCCTTTATTAGATAGAAATAGATTTTTTGAATAACTTAAATTTCGCCCAACACCCATATATGATTTTCCAAATGCAGCGGCACTTAGGTATTGAATACCAGTAAGTATGGTTTCAAATCGGATAAAATAATTAAGCAGCCCTTTGTGCTTTTCATACGAAGAAAACCCTAAAACAAAAGAGGTTTTATCACTCCAGGCATTTGCAAAAGTAGTTACCCAATTGGTAGAAATTGGTCTGCAATCAGCATCTGTAAGTAAAATTTGATCATAGATGGCGGCTTTTATCCCTAAAGTGAGAGCGAATTTTTTACCGTTTAGATGATCGGGTAATTCATCTACAGTTAAAAACTTAACATTTGGGTTCTGCGCTGAAAGCTCAAGCAAATAATCATAGGTGCCATCCGATGACCTCTCATTTATAATAATAATCTCGAATGTATGATAGGTTTGCTGAAGGAGCGAAGGTATTAGCTCTTTTAGATTATCAAGCTCATTACTGGCGGCAATAATTATGGAAACCCCATGTGTGGGCTCTCCAATTGGGGCTGGTTTTATTTTAATAATACCAAAGAGCCAAATGAGCCAGTAAACTAATTGTATGCCGGCAATAATAAAAAAAGTAAGTTCTAGTATAGAAATGGTCATTGGCTTTGTAAATCAAAAGGGAGCAAATATATAGATAATTACCAATCAATTGGAGGTAGTCCAACACAAGTATCTGTATTTTTGCTGCTCAATAAATTAATCGATGGATTTTACTTTAAAAGCACAGGATTCGAAATCTAATGCCAGAGCTGGGGTTGTTACTACTGATCATGGCGAAATAGAAACTCCTATTTTTATGCCAGTGGGCACGGCCGGTTCGGTAAAGGCAGTGCACCAACGAGAGCTAAAGGAGGATATAAAAGCACAAATAATATTAGGCAATACCTATCATTTATACCTAAGGCCAGGGCTAGATGTGATCGAAAAAGCAGGTGGGCTTCATAAATTTAATGGTTGGGATGGGCCTATCTTAACAGATAGTGGAGGTTATCAAGTGTATTCTTTGGCTGACACCAGAAAAATTGTAGAGAAAGGAGTAACCTTTAAATCGCACATTGATGGTTCTAAACATGAGTTTGCACCTGAACGAGTAATGGATATTCAGCGCATTA
>CAZDQR010000071.1:0-12297 GCA_964507315.1 uncultured Roseivirgaceae bacterium | reverse complement strand
CGCAATCGTTAAAAAACCTGCTGTGGTAGAAACTGCCGAAGGTGATATGATAGCTATTAGACATAAAATGTTCTTATCGCACTCCTACGATCATAGAGTTGTTGATGGAGCTTTAGGTGGTAAAATGGTACGTAGAGTTGCCGATTACCTCGAAAACTTTGATGTGAACCAAACAGTTTGAGTTCATATTAATTAACCAAGTAGATTAGCCTCAACAGTTTAGTTGGGGCTTTTATTATGTGCAGGTAAAAATTATTCATTTTGAATACCAATTACGCACTATTTTTATTTGCTCTTTGTAAATTTGCATAAACACACCCTTGATAAATGGCAATAATAGTTTTAATAGTTCTCTTATGGTACACAGGTTTATTCTTTCAAACCTTTTTCCTGCACCGGTATGCTGCACACCAAACTTTTACTATGTCTAAATTCGGAGAAAAGCTCAGCTTTTTTCTTACGTGGATATTTCAAGGGTCTAACTACCTAAGTGCTTACGGCTATGGCGTAATGCACAGGATGCATCATGCCTATGCAGATACTGAAAAGGATCCTCATTCGCCTAAATACGATAAAAATTTATTTGCTATGATGTGGCGGACAAAAAATATTTATCAAGATATTAACAAGAAACGAATAGAAATAGCGGAAGAATTTACGCGCAATGTACCTCAGTGGGAATGGTTCGACAAAATGGCTAGTTCAAAGATTTCGAGAATAATTTGGGGGACTTTATATGTCGCTTTCTTTTATGCATTTGCAACGGCTTGGTGGCAATGGTTTTTATTACCTGTAGCATTTTTAATGGCCCCAATTCACGGAGTTATCATCAACTGGTTTGCACATATTTATGGCTATGTTAATTTTAAAGTGAAAGACACTTCCAAAAATTTACTCCCATTCGATTTTTTAATGATGGGCGAAGGATACCATAATAACCACCATAAAAATGCCAATAGATCCAACTTTGGTGGTGTGCGTTGGCACGAAATAGATCCCACTTATATTATTATGAAAGTGTTGGATTTTATTGGATTTATTAAAATTAAAAAGACCAATGCGATAATTACTAGGGATAATTTCTAGAGCACTAATGTTCAGATTTACTACAAGTAATCTACTCTAACACAACTAGTATTTTGCAAATTTGAACTCCGATAGAATTTGTAATTTCAAATAAGTTAACCTCTTCTTTTTTATTGCGAGTAATGGCTAGCTCATCCCCTTCAAATGACTGGTTAAGGTAATTAAGGTTTATCTTTTTCACCTTACTCTTAGCATTTAGCCTATCCATAATAATGCGTAGGTAAACCACATTATTGGTATGGTTAACCATATCGATATCGCTTGGTTGAACCACATAAGTAGAAGACGGCACTACTCCTTGTAAGGATGGTATTTTAGCTGTTGAAAGAGAAACAGAATCGCTATTTAGCACCACCATTTTATCACAAATCACCGGAGGAATTCTCGTAGGTTTAAGGCTTTTCATATCCAAACAAACCCACAAAGAAGTAGCCCTTATCAGCAATGTTCCGTTCTTAAATATCTCAAAATCCCTTTCGGATAGAGCTCCATTAATAGAACGCACCCACGAGTTTATTTCAACCTCTTCTCCAAGCAAGGCTTCCGTATAAAATTCTACTTTCATTCTAGAAAGCACCCAGACCAACCCCAATTCATCCAAATCGGGTTGCCCAAACTTGCCAATCACTGAATGACGAAAAGCAGCTTCTTGCAAAAAATTAAACACTTGTACAGTGCTTAGCTTACCATCTCTATCTACGTGGTAGCTTTTTATACGAGATTTCTCTGAATAGATGTTCATTCACTCAATATTACTACATAAGGAACAAAAAGCCCGTTAATCAAACGAAGCAGTGATACTAAACTCGTTTCAGCATCTCAACTACAACTCTTTAGTTAGGTATAATTTCGTCATTGCCTTGCGCCTACCTGCCGGCAAGGCAGATAAGGCAAGGCAATCTCCAACCTCAACCGAGGTTGATCTAGGCTACAGTCAGGTTCATACAAGTCATCCCGCAGGGATCTTAACCAGCTTGCAAGTCTTTTATGGCTGGCTAAGATTTCTCAATTACTCTCCGAAATGACTTGCTAAATGCCCATAAAAAAGGGTTGCAGATAGAAATGTGCAACCCTTTAATTCTGATTGATGTTAAATTTTACAGTTCATTTCTCAGCAACCTCTAAACATAATTAATTGCCAGCTTTGAAAGATATTCCATCCAGCGTAAATCCATAATTTATTGAGACCCCTCCTGCGAACACTTCTCCATCTGGATGGATTGTAATACTTAATGAAGAATCTTGAGCCCAAACCTTAAATCTTCTAATAGCAGCTGGTCTATAACCTACTGGCAAATAAAATACAGTATTGTTTAAATTTGTAGATGGAGACTTTAAAATACCTGTCAAATAAACTCTACCTCTATCTTTATAAAATGCTGGACTTTGCCATGTATTGCCATCTCCAAGATTTATATAACCATAAAGTAACGTTATAACTTGAAGAGATTCAATATCTGCATCACTACTAGTAATAACATTCCCAGTAATATCAATATTGGCTCCAGCTGTGTAAATTGTGTGCGCTCCTACTGCAGTAACTGCTTCTGCATCGGTGTATTTAGTGGTATGTGCTCCACTAGTAAAGCCTAAAGCTGCAACACCGGCAGCGTCAAGTTGAGTATCATTATCTGTAATGGTTACTGTGCCACCTCCATCGCTTAGAGTTATGTCGTTTCCACTTTTAGAAAGTGTTTGTGCAATACCAACACCATCTGCTCCTGCAGGACCTTGTGGGCCAATTGCGCCGGTCGCTCCATCATTTCCTGCAGTTCCTGTTGGGCCGGTCGCTCCAACTGCACCATCCGCACCATCCGCACCTGCGGAGCCAGTTGCACCAACTGCACCGGTTAGGCCTTGAGCACCTGTGGCACCTGCCAATCCTGGGAGTCCTATTGGGCCCATAGGGCCTGCGCTTCCATCGGAACCGTCAGTTCCATTAGTTCCATCTAATCCTTCTGGGCCTTGTGGCCCAACTTCTCCTTGTGGTCCTGGAGTGGAACTACCAGAGGTAGCTGCATATAAGGCATAAGGTACACTCATTAGCTGGCTTGTGCCTGTAATGGTGTAATTACTACCTCCTGTTGGATCAGTTTCTGTTTTTATAAAATAAGGGCCTGCAGACCAGTCAATAGCAGAAAAATCATCAGAAGTATTGCCCATCCCTATTTCTAAACTTACCAAGCCATTGCCATTGCTTGTACTTGATTGGGTTTCGGTATAAACCGAACCGCCATCTGCACTGCCTTGCAATATGCTTATTTGCATACCAATGTTCGAATTGCTTACCAATTCATTAGTGGCATCTCTAACCACCGCTTGGTAGCTCATTTTATTGGGGCTTTGCGCCCATACCGTAGTAGTAAGTAGTACTGCGGCTAAAAGTGTGTATAGTTTTTTCATAATTGTTTATTTTTTACGTCATTCCGAACTCGTTTCGGAATCTAAATACCGGTAGCTAGATGCTGAAATAAATTCAGAATGACCTAACAGTGACGTGTTAGTTTTTAATTATTTTAAATGTTTTTACTGTGTTCTCATTATCTAGCACTCGCAGGTAATACGTAGCAGTTCTTAGTTCCTTCATTTCAATGGAAGTGCTTTCGCCTTCTACCTTCTTCTGCTTTAAAAGCTTACCATCCATATTATATAATTGAACAATCAATGCTTTCTTGCTAGTAAAATCAGCTTCGTTTACCGTTAAGGTTAACCTATCAACCGTAGGGTTAGGATATACAGATACATTTAGGCTTATGCTATTCATATCCACTCCTAAAACAGTAGAAATACTATAGGCTTGCTGTATTCCTTGCGAAACTGAGCCTCCGTTACTTGCGTAACTGTAGGCCACCTGCCCCACTGTGTAACTCACCGAGCCTCCACTCCCAGAGGCATCACCTCCAGTTACTGTAATTGCTTCTTGCGCTTGGGTAATTCCGACTATGCAAAAAAGCAAAAGCGTGATACCCAATCTTAGTTTGTTTTGTTTCATAAAATCTGGTTTAATTCCAACTATTTTTTTCTCTCCTAAGTAATGATTTTAAATAATGAGTTGCAATGCGTTCTTTGTGAACGACACGAATTACTTTGTGAATGATAGGTTTTTCTTTGTGAATGAAAATTTGCCACTTGTTTAGCAGCCGTACAAATTGCACTATTCCAATGCAGTTTTTAGTAATAGCACAAGCAAATACTTGCGCTAATGGAGTTATAAAGCATCCATTTAAGATGCCGCTAATTACTCCGTCATTGCCTTGCGTAAGACGAGGCAATCTCCAACCTCCACCGAGGTTGACATGTACATTATTGTTTCGTAAAGACGCGAACCAAGGAATAGTTTTATTCTTTCAATCTTTTAAAAAAAACATTTCCATCATTCCCACTAAAACATCCATTACTATCTGAATAAAAATAAGGATCAGTAATTCCATTTTTTCCACACACCCCTCCTTTTGCCGTTAAAATTATCGAATTCTTACCCTCCCTATTAAATCTTGGTATCACTTTATTATATGTATAATATAAATTGATGTTTCCCGCATTTTTCCCTTCCCCTCCTTTTCCACCTATCTTTCCAGTTGATTTTATTTTAAATTTTCCAGTGGTATCAAGTCTATTTTCCTTAATTTTATCTTTCTGAGAAAATCCATTTTCTCCGTCACCTCCATTACCTCCACTTGTATCAATCACAAGCGACCCTAGAGAGCTAAATGATAAAATAATGAACAAATTTTCCCCGTGAAGACCATCTGATCCGTCACTTTTATATCTACCATTTTGATTATCTAAGCCATTTATTTTACTAATTTCATGGCCCGATAGTCCACTAGTCCCATTGCTTAATATCTTTACCCCCTCACCAAAAAAAGCATTTTTAAAAACGATATAAGTACTTTTTGTAAATCTAAGGCTGCTATTGTCAAACATTTTTAAAGTATCCACAATCAAAGAATCTCCTAGAAAAACCAAGGAATCATTCTCATTAATTTCTAATTTAGATATGTATTTGTTTGCAAAATATTGAGATTTAGCTCTAGTGTTTACAAAAAATAAAGAAAATAATAGAAATACAATCTTTCTGTTTGTCGATTTATTATAAAAAAATGCAAGTATTAAATAGATACAAAAAAGTTGATGTTTCATTATTCTATTTTCCTTTTAGAGATTTAATAATGGCAATAATTGATCCAAAAAAATACATATCAGTGAAAACTTTCTATTCTAACTAAAGGTACCGTGATAAGCAACTTTATAAATCAAGAACATTTTCTAATTCTTTTACAATCATTTTCCTTATTTAAAATAATTATAAATAAGGGATAATTAGTATATTTGTGCTTCTATTTTTTAAATACCTATGAGTAAAGACGCTGAAATATTAGAGGAGTTCACCTCAAAGGAATACGAACACGGTTGGTCTGTTGATTTTGAGGCTGATGAGGCTCCTAAAGGCCTAAACGAAGATATTGTTCGGTTTATTTCTGCCAAAAAGAATGAGCCTGAGTGGCTTTTAGAATATAGACTAAAAGCATTTAGGCACTGGTTAACATTAGAAGAACCAGACTGGGCAGCTGTAAATTATCCTAAAATAAACTTTCAAGATATTATTTATTACTCTGCTCCTAAAAAGCAGAAAAAGCTCGATAGCCTTGATGAAGTTGATCCTGAATTAATTGAAACGTTTAAGAAATTAGGCATTTCTTTGGAAGAGCAAAAGCGAATGACAGGCGTGGCAGTGGATGCCGTAATCGACTCTGTTTCAGTAGCTACCACTTTTAAAGAAACCCTTGGAGAGCTAGGAATTATTTTCTGTTCTTTTAGCGAGGCAGTGAAAGATCATCCTGAATTAATTAAGAAATACTTAGGCTCTGTTGTGCCTTATACAGATAATTATTACGCTGCTTTAAATTCTGCTGTTTTTAGTGATGGGTCGTTTGGCTACATTCCTAAAGGAGTGCATTGCCCAATGGAGCTTTCTACTTATTTCAGAATAAATGCGGCAAATACAGGCCAATTTGAGCGAACACTCATTGTAGCCGAAGCAGGATCTTATGTTAGTTATTTAGAAGGTTGTACGGCTCCTCAACGAGATGAGAACCAATTACATGCTGCCATTGTAGAAATTATTGTGGAAGCCGATGCGGAAGTAAAATACTCTACTGTACAAAATTGGTACCCAGGTGATAAAAATGGGAAAGGCGGTATTTATAATTTTGTAACCAAGCGTGGAATTTGCAATGGCGATCACGCCAAGCTCTCTTGGACGCAAGTAGAAACTGGTTCTGCCGTTACTTGGAAATATCCAAGCTGCATCCTAAAAGGAGATTATTCAGTAGGTGAGTTTTACTCAGTAGCCGTAACTAATAATTACCAACAGGCAGACACCGGCACTAAAATGATTCATATTGGCAAAGGCACTAAAAGTAGAATTGTATCGAAAGGTATTTCTGCAGGCCATAGTCAAAATAGCTATAGAGGTTTAGTACAGGTACATAAACGTGCCGAAAACGTGCGTAACTTCTCGCAATGCGATTCCTTATTATTAGGAGATAAATGTGGCGCACATACCTTCCCTTACATAGAAGTGGATAATAGTTCGGCTCAAGTAGAGCACGAAGCCACTACTTCTAAAATTGGAGAAGACCAGATTTTTTACTGTAACCAAAGAGGAATTGGTACAGAAGAAGCCGTGGCATTAATTGTAAACGGCTATGCCAAAGAAGTATTAAATAAGCTCCCTATGGAATTTGCCGTAGAAGCACAAAAATTATTAGCCCTTACGCTTGAAGGAAGCGTGGGATAACTAAAGTTCGGGGTTGAAAGTCCGAAGTTGGGAGTTAAAAAAAATGAACGTTAAAAACTGTGGTCTAAATGCTATTGGACTATGGACTAATTTTTTATAGATGTTAAAAGTTAAGAATTTAAAAGCCTCAATTGAAGGCAAAGAGATATTAAAAGGAATTAATCTGGAGGTTAAGCCTGGAGAAGTACACGCTATTATGGGCCCTAATGGGTCTGGTAAAAGCACTTTATCTGCTGTATTGGCTGGTAGAGAAGAGTATACAGTTGATAGCGGATCAGTTGAGTTTTTAGGAAACAATATATTTGATTTCTCCCCTGAAGAACGTGCTAGAGAAGGCCTGTTTTTAGCTTTTCAATACCCTATTGAAATACCGGGTGTAAGCACTACCAACTTTATGCGAGCTGCGGTTAACCAAATTAGAGACCATAGAGGGTTGCCTAAATTGGATGCAGTTCAATTTTTGAAGGTAATGAAAGAGAAAATGAAGATCGTAGATATCGATCAAGCGTTACTCAAACGTTCATTAAACGAAGGTTTTTCTGGTGGAGAGAAAAAACGAAATGAGATTTTTCAAATGGCTATGCTAGAGCCGAAGCTTTCCATATTAGATGAAACTGATTCTGGTTTAGATATTGATGCACTAAAAATTGTTGCTAATGGAGTAAATACCTTGCGAAGTGCAGATAATGCTACTATCGTAATTACACATTATCAGCGTTTATTAGATTTTATCGTTCCTGATTTTGTGCACGTATTATATAACGGGCAAATTGTAAAAACAGGTACTAAAGAATTGGCCTACGAACTGGAAGAGCGTGGCTACGATTGGATTAAAGCTGAACACGCAAACGCCTAATTCTATGGAGATGTCAGATTTACTTCAACGATTAATTCAAAAGCCATTGGGTAAATCCTTCGAGTCTGCTCGGGATTTAGCTTCTACTATTATCGAAGAAAGAGGTTTACCAAGTCGTAAAAACGAAGAGTATAAATACACCAACCTCGCTAAAATATTAGAACGTAACTTTAGTGAGTTTAGAGGCAATGAAGAATCAGCAACAGGCTTAAGCGCCCTTATTCCTACTCTCTCTGAAAACCAATTGGTTTTTGTCAATGGAATTCTATCGGAAGAATTGTCAAGCTATAATTTGCCAGAAGGAATTACTATTTCTACTATAGAGGAGAGTAAAGAATTAGTTGCGCAGGACGTAGATGCTAAATCAGATGAGTTTTTACTGTTAAATACATCAAGCCTAAACACAGGAATTGCTATCAACATAGCAAAAAGCGCGATAATTGAAAAGCCAATTGTGCTGGTTCATATAACTGATTCTTCTAAAAATCAAGCAGTAGCACATCCTAGAGTGCTAATTAACGGTGCAGAAAATGCACAAGCCACGGTTGCTGAATTATTTATTGGCAATGGAGATGCACTTTCTTTTACAAATGCAGTAACAGAAATTAATTGTGCAGCTAGCAGCAATATTAGTTATATCAAAATTGGTAATGAAAGTGCAAATCAGCTACACGTTGGTAATACGCAAGTAAATGTAGCCGAAAAGGCTGTGTTCAATGCGATGGCAGTCAACTTTGGTGGCAATATGGTGCGTAATAATCTCCATATTTCCCTTAATGGCTCTCATTCAGAAGCTAACCTAGATGGGCTCTATGTAACTGATAATAAAGAACATATCGACAACCACACGGTTGTGGATCATAAAGTGCCGAATTGCAATAGTAATGAATTGTACAAAGGTATTATGAACGGGAGTTCTAAAGGAATTTTCAATGGTAAAATCTATGTGAGGCAAGATGCACAAGTTACCAATGCCTTTCAATCGAATAAAAACATATTACTTTCTGATAACGCCACTATTAATACCAAACCTCAATTAGAGATTTGGGCAGATGATGTTAAATGTTCACACGGTTGTACCACTGGTAAACTTGATAAAGAACAATTATTTTACCTCAGAGCAAGAGGAATTGGTGAGCATTCGGCCAAATTAATGTTGCTAGATGCCTATGCCAACGAAGTAATCGAACGTATAAAAGATGAGAACCTAAGAACCTATGTTCAAGAAATTCTCCATACTAAAATAGACGAATAAAATGGAAGCAGTCGTCAAACAATCTTCGTTAGATATTGCTGCTATTAGAGCACAATTCCCTGTGTTGGATCAGGAAGTGAATGGCTATCCCCTCACCTATTTTGATAATGCCGCCACTTCGCAAAAACCACTTCGGGTAATTGATGCTTTGAACCAATATTATTCAGGTTATAATTCCAATATTCATAGAGGAGTGCACAGCTTGGCTGAAAAGGCAACAAATGCCTATGAAGCAACTCGCAAATCCTTGCAAAAGTTTATCAACTCAGCCGAAAAAGAGGAGATTATCTTTACCAAAGGCACGAGTGAAAGCATTAATTTAGTTGCCGCTACTTATGGAAGGCAAAACATTACTGAAGGTGATGAAATCATTATTACAGGCTTAGAGCACCATTCTAATATTGTGCCTTGGCAAATGCTTTGTGAAGAAAAAGGCGCCATTTTAAAGGTTGTACCTATTTCGGGTAAAGGAGAAATCGATATCGAAGATTTCAAAGCCTTACTATCTGATAAAACTAAAATTGTATCGGTGGCTTTTGCCTCTAACGCACTAGGCACCATTAATCCTGTAAAGGAAATTATAGAAGCAGCGCATAAAGTTGGTGCGGTTGTATTATTAGATGCCGCTCAGGCAGTTGCTCACCTTGAAGTAGATGTACAAGCACTTGATTGCGACTTTTTAGCCGCTTCTGCGCATAAAATGTACGGCCCAACAGGTGTTGGCTTTTTGTATGGGAAACGACACCTTTTAGAGGAAATGCCTCCTTACCAAGGTGGTGGTGAAATGATTAGAGAAGTCACTTTTGAGAAGACCACTTATAACGACATCCCATTTAAGTTTGAGGCAGGCACACCAAATATTGCAGACATCATTGCCCTCAATGAAGCTATAGGTTTCATCAACGATTTAGGTAAAGAGCATATCAGGAAATACGAGGATGACTTACTAGCGTATGCGACCGAAAAGTTACAAGCCATTGATAAAATACGACTTATAGGAACAGCTAAACACAAAGTAGGCGTGCTCTCTTTTATAATTGAAGGAATGCACCCATTTGATGTGGGCATGATGTTAGATGCCAGAGGAGTTGCAGTACGTACAGGCCATCATTGTACCATGCCTTTAATGCAACGATTTGAATTAGAAGGAACTATTAGGGCTTCTTTTGCGGTTTATAACACATTTGAAGAAATTGTTACAATGGTTGCCTCTTTACTAAAAATTACAAGCAGAATAAAGTAATGACAGCGGTAGAAGAAATACAAAACGAAATAATCGAAGAGTTTGAGATCTTAGCGGATGACCGTGAGTCCACTATTTTTTATATAATGGAGTTAGGTCAGAAATTACCTGAAATGGATGATCCGTTAAAGACAGAAGATTATATCATAAAAGGCTGCCAATCAAAAGTATGGCTAACAGCTGAGTATAAGGATGACAAGGTGTATTTTACAGCAGATAGTAATACCGATATTACCAAAGGCTTAATCAGTTTACTTATACGAGTTTTATCGGGCCAAACGCCTGACACTATCTTGAATACAGAGTTAAACTTTGTAGAAAAAATTGGTATGGGCCAAGTAATTGGCTCCCAAAGATCGAATGGATTTAATTCGATGATCAAACAAATGAAATTATATGCGCTTGGGTATCGAGCTAAAGCACAGATGAATGGATAATATGGAAAAGGAAGAAGTATCTAATAAAACAGACGAAAAAACCACTGAAGTGGAAGAAGTTTCGATGCGTGATAAAGTATTGAATGCCATTAAGCAGGTGTTTGATCCTGAAATTCCGGTGGATGTATATGAACTAGGTCTTATTTATGAAATAAATGTGTACCCTGTAAATAATGTATTCGTATTAATGACCTTAACCTCCCCTTCTTGCCCAGCAGCAGAATCGATACCAAGTGAAGTGGAACAACGAATTCGTAAGATAGCAAGAGTGCAAAATGTGAAGGTAGAAGTTACTTTCGACCCTCCATACACAACCGAAATGATGTCGGAAGCTGCAAAACTTGAATTAGGATTTTTATAAATAATAATGACCAATTAGTAATGTACAATTGACAATTACACATTGACAATTGAACATTACTAATTGATAACTGATAATTAACAACTGAACATTAACGATATGTACCCAGAAGAATTAGTAGCTCCAATGAGAGCAGAGCTTACAAACCAAGGGTTTGAAGAGTTTAAAACTGCAGATGCAGTAACCAATCATTTAAAAGATCATAAAGGAACGAGCTTAATTGTTATTAACTCAGTATGCGGTTGTGCTGCTGGTTCGGCTCGCCCAGGAGCTGTTATGGCCGTAATGAATACCAACAAAAAGCCTGATACATTGGCGACTGTTTTTGCTGGTAACGATATAGATGCTGTTGCAGCCATAAGAGAAGCTTGCCTTCCTTACCCTCCGTCATCTCCTGCTATTGCTTTATTTAAAGATGGAGAATTAGCTCATTTTGTAGAACGCCATCATATTGAAGGCCGTAATGCAGAAATGATTGCCAACCATTTAATTGATGTGTTTGATGAGTTTTGTTAAGTAAGCTAAACTTACTAACAGTAATTATAAAAAGCCACTTGTAAAGTTTTACAAGTGGCTTTTATTTTTTATTATACGACTTAGCAAAATGAAACGGATTAACAGAAGTTGTATTGAACTAAAAATAACTTTTTGATTAAGATTACGATACTCCATCTACATATATAGGCACTGAAAAAATAAACTTACTGCCTCTTCCTAATTCACTTTCAATCCAAATTTCTCCTCCTTGTTTTTCCACAAATTCCTTACATAATAAAAGGCCTAACCCAGTACCAGACTCATTTTCAGTTCCTTTTGTCGAAATAACTGAATTTCGAATAATCTGTGATTTGGATATAGACGTAAATAGTAATAATAGAGATAGTATTATTAACCTAATCATATTTTTATAAAGTAGCTTGTCATAAATATACTAAAAAATAATTATCTGAAAATGTAATTAAATCACTAAAAAAGAGATATACAATCTTCAAAAGGGAATGAAAGTGGCAAGAGAAGTTAATAATATGCATTCTCCGAACTTCAAGGAGCTTTTAATTCCTTTATGGGGTTAGATTATGAAGATGAAGTGTGAAAATTTTCTAATTATTATAAACAAAACAAGCCGTCTTACCGAAGTAAGTACGACTTGTTGACTTTTTGAATATTAACTTAAATTATTTTTTCAACACTTTTACCAACTCAGATTTCTCTCCATGAGTTAATTGCATTAAGTACATACCATGTTCTAACTCTTC
>CAZDQR010000070.1:0-12309 GCA_964507315.1 uncultured Roseivirgaceae bacterium | reverse complement strand
AGCACACGAATATAGATACTAGTCTAGATTCAGACATAAAAAAACCAGCTTATAAAGCTGGTTTTTTTATGCTCAAAATTTCAAACGGCTAGATCACTCCTAGCTCTTTACCAACTTCTGTAAAAGCAATAATTGCTTTATCTAAATGATGTTGTTCGTGACCTGCAGATATTTGCACCCTTATTCTCGCCTGCCCTTTTGGAACTACAGGAAAATAGAAGCCAATCACATAAATTCCTTTCTCTAATAATTTTTCAGCAAATTGTTGAGATAACACAGCATCATAAAGCATAATAGGTGTTATAGGATGAATCCCAGGTTTAATATCGAACCCTGCAGCTGTCATTTTTTCACGAAAATAAGCGGTGTTTTCCATCAACTTATCTCTTAACTTTGTTGAATTACTTAACATTTCCAACACAGTAATCGAAGCCCCAACAATAGAAGGGGCTACTGTATTAGAAAATAAATAGGGTCGAGATCGTTGACGAAGTAGTTCTATAATCTCTTTTTTACCCGAAGTAAACCCCCCAGAAGCTCCCCCAAGTGCTTTACCCAAAGTACCTGTTATTATATCTACCCGATCAACCACATTTCTATATTCATGCACTCCCCTTCCCGTTTTACCCATAAACCCAGTGGAGTGGCATTCATCCGTCATTACTAAAGCTTCATATTTATCAGCTAAATCACAAATTTTATCTAGTTGAGCAATATTGCCATCCATTGAAAATACGCCATCAGTAACAATGATTTTTTGAACTGCGCCTGCAGATTCTGCTTCTTGTAATTGCTTTTCAAGGTCTGCCATATCATTATTGGCATATCTAAACCGCTTTGCTTTACATAATCGAACCCCATCAATAATAGAGGCATGGTTTAATGCGTCTGATATAATAGCATCTTCAGGGCCTAAAAGAGGCTCAAAAATACCACCATTGGCATCAAAGGCTGCGGCATACAAAATGGTATCTTCTGTTCCTAAAAATGTAGATATTTTTGCCTCTAATTCTTTATGTATATCCTGTGTACCACAAATAAATCGAACTGAAGACATTCCATAGCCATGAGAATCTATGGCCTTTTTAGCTGCTTCAATTACTTTAGGATGTGAGGAAAGGCCTAGGTAATTATTAGCACAAAAATTTAATACTTCTTTTCCTTCAGAGGTCTTAATTTCTGCTCCTTGTGGCGTAGTTATAACACGTTCAGATTTATACAATCCTGCTTCTTTAATATCGGCAATAGTTTGTTGTAAAACTGGCTTTAATTTATTGTACATGGCAATGCGTTTAATGATTATGTTTGGCAAAGATATTAACTAATATTTTTTAAAATGAATTATCAAGTATCCAAGGTTAACACTACTTTTGTTACAAGTAAATTGTCTAAAAATAACCAAGTATGACAAAGTGTTTAGTAATAGGAGCAAGTGGCCAGTTGGGCACAGAGCTCACTGCTAGTTTAAGGCTAAAATATGGCAAAGACCATGTAGTTGCTTCTGATATTCGACCCAATAATGAAGGCAAAGAGCTAGGGCCTTTTGAAGTACTTAATGCAATGGACTTTAAAGCCATTAAAAAAGTAGTTGAAGAACATGAGATAAATGTCATATACCATTTAGCAGCTATTCTTTCTGCCAAAGGAGAGCAAAATCCCGCTATGGCTTGGGACTTAAACATGACAAGTTTGCTTAATGTCTTAAACATTGCCAAAGAGAATAATAACATTAAGATATTTTGGCCGAGCTCAATTGCTGTTTTCGGGCCAACAACACCTGTGGATAACACACCGCAAGATTGCGTAATGGATCCCAATACCGTGTATGGCATATCTAAATTGGCTGGTGAACGATGGTGCGAATACTATAATACCCAATATGGCGTTGATGTTCGCAGTATTCGTTATCCTGGTTTAATCGGTTATAAAACCCTTCCTGGAGGAGGCACTACTGATTATGCAGTAGATATATTTTATAAAGTATTACAAGGCGAATCATATGAGTGCTTTTTAGAAGAAAATTGCTACTTACCTATGATGTATATGGATGACGCTGTAAAAGCAACCATTGATATTATGGAAGCCGATAAGGAATCTATTAAAATTAGATCTAGCTATAATTTATCTGCTATTTCCTTTAGCCCCAAAGAATTGTATTTAGAAATAAAAAAACAAATACCCGAAGCAGAAATAACTTATAATCCTGACTTTAGACAAGCCATTGCAGATTCATGGCCGAACTCTATTAACGACTCATCGGCTCGCAAAGATTGGGGATGGGAACACTCTTTTAACATTGAAAAAATGACGAGTGATATTATTACGAACCTGCCAAAACAATTTTAATTACTAGAATTTTGGCAAAAAACAACGCCTAGGGAACCACCCCTAGGCGTAACATATGTGCTAATCAGGTGATTAACACATACAACTAACCAAAACCGATTAGTGTATAGTCATTACCGTGCCATAATAACAAAAACACCCTAATTAGCATTTAAAACAATATCAGTCGCCAATTCGTTCCCATAATGGGACACTTATTTTCATTTTGATTAAATCCTTTACCAAATCACTTATTTAACTAAATTTGCACAACATTTTTTAGCTAAATTTAAGCCTATGAAATCATTCGAAAATTTACTCACTTCTATAAGTGATAGAATAATGACGATTACAATTAATCGCCCTACTAGTTTAAATGCGCTAAACGCTCAAACAATAGCGGAACTTGGCGAAGCCATAGAGTTGGCAAAAAATAAAGAGGACGTAGCAGGCATCATTATTACAGGAGCTGGAGAAAAAGCATTTGTAGCAGGAGCAGACATTACCGAGATAGCTAACCTTACAGAACTAAATGGAAGGCATTTTTCAGAAAGTGGACAAGAAGCTTTTGAAAATATCGCCAATTGCGAGAAGCCAGTAATAGCAGCCATTAATGGTTTTGCTTTAGGAGGCGGTTGCGAACTTGCCATGTCTTGCCATATACGAGTAGCGGTTTCATCTGCCAAGTTTGGACAACCTGAAGTTAACCTTGGGCTGATTCCGGGCTATGGTGGCACACAACGGTTAACCCATCTCGTAGGTCTAGGAAAAGCGCTTGAATTAATGATGACTGGCGATTTAATAAATGCTGAGGAAGCCCATAAAATAGGACTTGTAAATCATGTAGTTTCGGACAAAACAGCATTAACCGAAAAAGCAGAATCTATAATGAATAAAATTATTAGCAAAGCTCCTTTAGCCATTGGTATGGTTATCACCTGTGTAAATGCAGCAATAAGTGATGAAAATGGATATCAAATTGAAGCCAATAGTTTTGCACATTGCTGCAAAACGAGCGACAAAGAAGAAGGAACCAGCGCCTTTTTAGAAAAAAGAGCTCCAGATTTTCAAGGAAAATAATTTGCTTTTAGAATAATTCTACCTTTCGTATTATTGAATACATGACCTTCACACTTAACCTACTTTCCATTAACCTGATTATGTCATCGTGGGAAGTTTAAAAAAACTAGTAGGGCAAACAGCCATTTATGGAGTAAGTAGTATTCTTGGCAGGATTATTAACTACTTTCTTGTTAGCCTACACACGGCTATTTTTTTTAAGGATGAACTGGGAGCAACCTCCTATTTATTTGGCTACATTGCCCTTGCCCTTATCATTATAACTTTTGGAATGGAAACCACTTTTTTTCGGTTTGCGACAAAAGAAGATAACCCAAGAACTTATAATGTAGCCTCCACAGCAGTATTGTTAGCAAGTTTTTTAGTAGGCCTCGCAGTTTATTTAAGTGCAGGATCTATAGCAGATTATTCGAGTATTAAATTCGAATATGAATTAAACCCAATAATGATTTATTGGATTGCAGGAATTATTTTTATCGATGGAGCCACCGCTATTCCGTTTGCCAAACTGCGAATAACCAACCGACCTATAAAGTTTGCAACCGCAAAAATTGTGGCAATCTTCATATACATCATCCTTCAACTGCTCTTTTTAGTCGCATTCCCAGATATTCATAATCAAGAATATGGTATAATCTTTAAGCCATTTGTTGATTTGATATACAACCCAAATTTTGGAATTGAGTACATATTTCTAGCCAATTTGCTAAGCAACTCTATATTATTCTTTTTGCTAAGTAAGGAGTTTTTGCAAATTAAGCTTTCGCTGCATTGGCCAACTTTAAAGCCTATGCTCAAATATGCCATTCCTATTTTAATTACAGGGTTTGCAGGTTGGGTTATTAATGAATTAGATAAAAGCGCAGTGGCTGAATGGAGTAAAGGCGGATTATATGCACAAGGAGTTTATAGTCAAACATTTAAGTTAGGAGCCATTATGATGCTTGCAATTCAAGCCTTTAGGTATGCTGTTGAACCCTTCTTTTTCTCCCAAGCAAAAGATAGGCAAGCCCCTGCGCTATTTGCCAAAACAATGCATTATTATTTTCTGTTGGCATTATTAATAATGCTAGCTATATGTACCAATATTGATTTAATAGCGTCTCTTTTATTAAGAAACCCAGAATATAGAGTGGCTCTCTACTTAGTGCCAATTATTATGTTCGGCAAACTATTATTTGGTGTTTATATTAACCTATCAATCTGGTATAAATTAAAAGATAAAACTAGTTACGGAATCCTATTTACTTTTATTGGAGCCGTTATCACCCTCGGCATAAATTACTTATTTTTAGGCAGCTACGGATATATTGCAAGTGCATTCGCTATTGTAGCATCTTATTTTACGATGTCGGTAGTAAGTTACTATATTGGTCAAAAACATTATCCAGTGCCATATAATTTTAAACCGTTGTTCCTCTATTCAGTCATCTTTTTAATTACTATTTATTTTTCTTTCCAGATTAAATTAGAAAACATTTGGGTCGATTCATTCATAAACGCATTGATCCCAATACTATTTACCATTGGCATTTACTTTGTTGAGCGTAAGAGAATATTTAAACCAATAGAATAAAGTTTTATTGAAACTGATGTAATTAATTAACTTTGAGCTCAAATGCATATAAAATTAGTTCTAAACATAATTCTCCTTCTTATTTGTGCTAGCTCTTTAAAAGTAGAAGCCCAGCGTAAAAACAAGAAAGATAAAGCCCCTAAAAGCAGCTTATACATTCAGCAAGAAGCTGAGTACTATTTTACCGAAGGAGAAAAACAGTACATTTTAGAAGACTATGCCAAATCAGTAACCAATTTTAGGGCTAGCGCACAATTAGACCCATCAAATGATGTAGTTTATTTTAAATTAGCGCAGATTTTTAACGCTACGGAGCAATTAGATGCCGCAAAGCAATCTATACTAAAAGCCATTGAGATAAATAAAGATAACTCTTATTACTATTTACTTGCTGCAGATATTTTTACTAGTGCGAACAATTTAAGGGAGGCAACCAAGTATTATGAGCTCTTATTAAGCAAAGTTCCAGGAGAAGAACATCTGTTTTTTCAATTAGGCGCCATTTACCTGTATTTGCAAGATTATGAGAACGCACTTTACACATACCAAAGAGCAGAAGACCACTTTGGTATAAACGAAGAAGCATCCGTTCAAAAGCAAAAAGTCTATCTCAAACAAAATCAAGTAGAGGAAGCCATAGAGGAAGGGAAAAAATTAATGGATGAATTTCCTACAAACCCAAAGTACGTAGTAATGCTTGCCGAAATTTCATCCTCTAATGGGCACCTAAACGATGCCATAGCTTTAATCGAAAACCTGTTAAAGACTTCCACCGAGGTTCCAAGTTTACGCTTATTATTGGCCGATTTATACCGTAAAAATAAAGAATTAGATAAGTTTGAAAATGAATTAAACTTGGCATTCGACAACCCTAATGTGCCAATAAGCGCCAAAGTAAACGCAGTAATGAAATACATGGCATTTCTGCCAGATACACGATTGCAAATTATTTTGCCCTCTTTATGCGATAAAATTGTAAGGGTTCACCCTAATGATTATAACGGCTTTTTACTGCAAGGAGATGTGTACTCCACCTTTTTAGAAAAGCAATTAGTAGAAAAAAAAGAAATTAAAAACTACCAAGCAAAAGCCATTGATGGCTATCGAAATTTTGTACTTTTTGATGAGTCGAAATTTAATGTTTGGCAAAATTTACTAAACTTAGAATTACAACAAAACCAATTTGATAGTGTTATTGTACATGGCCAACAAGCCTTGGAGGTTTTCCCTAACCAAGTATGGCTCTATTTAGTTAATGGTGTGGCTTATTCAAACGAAAAGCAATGGACTGATGCCATATTCTATTTTGAAGAAGGTGTTAAAAGAGCTGTCAACAACAATCAAATGCTTGAGCTTTTATATGGTTACCTAGGCGATTGCTACCATGGTGCAGGCAATTCTAAGGCATCGGATGAGTATTATGATATGGCACTGTTAATCAACCCCAATAATGAGCTAATTTTAAACAACTATAGTTATTATCTATCTTTGCGGGGCCAAAATTTAGAGAAAGCTAATGAAATGTCGCTCAAGTTAATGAGGATAAACTCAGAAAATTTAGCCTATTTAGATACTTATGCTTGGGTGCAATTTAAATTAGAAAATTACGAAGAAGCGAAGCGTGTAATAGAGAAAGTAATTAACGCCAAAACTGCAAATGCAGAAAATTATGACCACTATGGAGACATACTCTTTAAATTAGGAGAGGTAGAAAATGCCAAAATACAATGGATAAAGGCGAAGAAATTAGATAACAGCACAAAAAATATTATTGAAAAAATTGAACAAGGTAAAATCATTCAGTAAACAATTAGTGCTGTTGAGCATTAGTGTAATTTTATTACAGTCCTGCAGTAAAAATTTAACTGTTTTTAGTAAATCTTATTCGGCAAGCGATTTAAAAATTGAAGAGTTAACTTTTGATTACCTCACAATAAAATCAAAAATACAATTTAAAGAACCCCATAAAACCACAAAGGCAACTGCTCTTATTCGAATGAAAAAAGACAGCGTAATTTGGTTCAATTTATCAGGCGCTTTAGGCGTGCAAGGGGTTAGAGGCATTATCACAAAGGATTCTGTAAAAATCCTTAACCGAATCGAAAAAAAATACTACCGATATGATTTTAATGCGGTTAGTAAAGAGTTTAATTTCCCAATCGATTTTAACCTAATTCAATCTATGATAGTTGGTGATATGCCCAAGTCAATTAGCGATAATAACTCCATAAAAAAGAGCAATGGGCAATATATAATAAAGCAAAATATTGAAAATATAAAAATCACAAACTTTGTAAACCAAACTAGTATGAAACTAGAAGAGGTTAGCGTTACTGAAAAGGAAACTAACAATTCGTTAAAACTACTTTACAAAGATTTTAAAGACGTAAATGGACAAGGTCTCCCGTTCTCCATTTTTATTTCTCTTATTCATCATAATGAATTTGGTGAGATAGAAACACAGTTAAACATAAACCATACAAAAGCTGAAGCTTTGGATAAACCACTAAGGTTCCCCTTCTCCATACCTAAAAAGTATGAAGCTAATTAAACCACTAACAAGAGCTAGGCTCACAGTCGCATTGCAAACTCGAGAACCTGTTCTTAAAGTTAAAAACAAGGCACATATCCTTTCTAGCCCTACCAAAAGCTTCTTGCTAATCCTGCTTTTATTAGTACTCGGATCACCATTGTATGCGCAAAAATCAAAATCGCAACTGCAAAAAGAAAAGAAAGAAAACCTGCAAAAGATAAAGGATGCGCAGGCCACCCTTCAAAAAACTTCTGCCGAAAAAGGTGTAAGCATTGGCCAACTAAATGCGTACAAATTTCAGATTAATGCACAAGCAAACCTTATTGCAAATTACAAAAGTGAAATTTCCCTTTTAACCAACGAGATTGATCAAGATCAGCAAATAATCAATGCCCTAGAAAATGATGTAACCGAGCTAAAAAAAGAATATGGAGCCATGGTTTATGCTGCCTACAAAGCAAGTAAAGGTCAAGATAAGCTTACTTTTTTATTTTCATCACACTCATTTAATCAGTTTTTTAGACGAATTCATTACCTCAACCAATATACCGAGGCTCGAAGAAAACAGGTTGAACAAATAGACGCTATACGTGAAATATTATCTACTCAGATAAATGCTGTTGAGGTTAAAAAGACAGAACAAATTGCCTTATTAAATACGCAATTGAAAGAAAAAAATAAGCTAGAAGAGCTTAAAAATAAAAAGCAATCTGCAGTAGCGTCTTTGGCATTAAGAGAAAAAGAGATAAAAAAAGAAATAAACAAACGTAACAAATCTTTGGCAACGCTAAATAAGTTAATAGACGACATTATTGCCAAAGAAATTAAAGCAGCAGCGGCAGCGGCTGCAAAATCTAGTACTGTTAAAACTAACACGAAAATATTATCTACAGACTTTGCCAAAAATAAAGCTAAATTAAGCTGGCCTGTTACAGGGTTTATTTCTCAACGATTTGGCATTTCCAAAGACCCTGTTCTTAGAGGTGTACAGCATAATAACCCTGGCATAGAAATACAGACTAAACCAAATTCTACAGCTAAATGTGTTGCTGATGGCAAAGTAATTAAGGTAACACTCATTCAAGGATTTCATAGAGCCGTAATTGTTAACCATGGTGATTACTATTCTGTTTATGCTAAACTGAGTACGGTTACAGTAGAACAAGGGCAGGCTATAAAAGCTGGGGAAGCCATTGGCACAGTGCACACAAGCAACGATGGTATAGCTGAATTACATTTTGAAATATGGAAGTCGTTTACCAAGCTTAACCCAGCAAAATGGCTCGAAAGCAAATAATAAACTAAACCGTTCTCTTCATTTAATTTCCGAGAAAGGTAAAATTAGCCCAATTTAGGTTATTAGCTATTTTATAATTTAAGCCATACTTCGCTCAGTTAATTACGGAATAGTTATCTTTACATTTTAATAAAAGCATTTACAAAAATGAATATACAATTCGCATTTCTTGGAAGTTTAGGTGGTTTTGAAATTTTCGTAATAATTTTTGCACTTCTACTTTTGTTTGGAGCAAAAAAAATACCTGAATTAGCAAGAGGTATGGGCAAAGGCATTAGAGAATTTAAAGATGCTACCAAAGAAATTAAAGACGAAATAGAAGACGGAATTAGCGAGAAACCTAAGAGCTAATAAACCCGTTTTTTAATTGAGTGTGCCTTGCAGTTTATACTAAACTATCTACAATAGCGTTTGGTAGAATAGCGCATATTATTCCTTTGTATGAAAAAAACGATTATTCTCTTTTTCTTAATAATAAGTGCGTTTGCAAATGCACAAGATAGAATAGACGTATATATCGAAAACACAACCTACGATTTAGTACAGGATAGAATTAGCTGTATGCAGGCCGAAATGCCCTTGCATTTTAATAATAAGGTATATGGGTTTGTTGATTATTTTACGGTAAGAAACAGGGATTATATCAAAAATGTAATTCGTAAATCCACCATATACTTTCCAATTTTTGAAGCTTATCTAAAAAAATACAATTTACCCGATGAGCTAAAATACTTAGCTGTGGTAGAATCAGGACTAAGCCCTCAAATACAATCGCGAGTTGGAGCCGGTGGCCTTTGGCAATTTATGCCATACACAGGCAATATGTTTCAACTTCATCAAGATTGGTACATAGATGAACGCTTTGACCCATACCAATCTACCGAAGCAGCGTGCAAGTACTTAAGCAGCTTGTACAATATGTTTGGCGATTGGGAGCTAGCATTAGCTGCCTATAACTCAGGCCCAGGCAATGTGCGTAAAGCCATCCGAAGATCAGGCTATAAAAAAGGATTTTGGGAGATTTACAAATATTTGCCTAGAGAAACCAGGTCGTATGTTCCACAGTTTGTAGCCATTGCCTATACCATGAATTATGCCGAAGAGTACAATTTATTGCCAGATGAACCAGCTTATCAAATGGAAAACGACACCCTTATGGTAAAGGGATATGCTAACTTAAAAACCTTAGCTAAAAATCTTTCTCTTTGTTATGAAGATATTCAAGCGTTAAATCCCAATTTAAAAAGGTTCGGACTAAAATCAGAAAAGCAATATTACCCAATAAGACTCCCCATCGATAAAATTTTTGAAGCACGTGCAAATAAAGATACGCTACTTTACTTAGCAGCATTAAATGGCAAAAAAGAGTTAGAATACTTTGCTAGAAACAGTGCTGGCAGCACGTATGGAAGAGATAAACATATCTACCGTGTAAAAAGCGGAGATGTACTCGGCACAATCGCTGCTCGGTATAATGTACGAGTAAGTGATATAAAAAAATGGAACAGGCTAAGTAATAACATCATTAGAATTGGGCAGAAGCTTAGTATTTGGACTTATCCAAACACAAAAATAAAAACAGCCTCTGCTACACCTATTGCCAAACACACACCCATTAACTTAGATGGCAAAAAAACGCATACTGTACAACCAGGTGATACACTTTGGGATATCTCTAAGATGTATAAAGATCTGAATATCGAAAAAATAAAGGTGCTTAACAAACTTCAATCCGATAAGCTGCAGCCAGGCCAGGTACTAATAATTGGATAACTCTATATATTAGTTTTTACAATTCCCGCTATTTTATTGAGACAATAAAAGCACTTTCCTAGCTAATAATTTTAGCTAAAAGAACTTATATGAGTACCTTTACTGTTGGTAAATAAAGCCAATATCCTAATTGACTAGAAAGGCTAATTTTCTTATATTATTACAGCCACATAAATCAAATACTAAGGTTGGCTAAATAATCAAAATCGACAAAATGAAAACTTTATTCTTAAAAACAATAGCTATCTTTCTCCTATTGGGTGTTTCTTCTTGCTCAGACGAAATGCTAAGTGAACGGCTATTAGTAGATGCCCAAGGCCGACCTGGCGAGTTGTTTATTGTAATGGATTCTTCGCAATGGAATGGTGAACTAGGCGAAATCATTAAAAGTTCTGTTTCATCAGATGTTCCCGGCCTACCAAGAGATGAGCCTTACTTTGACATACATTTTATAGAACCCACTCAGTTTAAGTCTTTTTTAAGAAATGTAACCAATATTTTATTTGTTGCCACCCTAGATAGCAAATCTAAAGGGGGTGCAGTGGTTAGAAACTTCATCACTAAAAAATACATTGAGGACAATCCTGATAAATTCCGCATTTCGCAAAAAGACGTGTATGCCAAAGGCCAAACAGTGCTATACTTATTTGGTGCAACTCAAGATGAACTCGCTACCAAGCTAGCCAATAACGAAGGCTTTATTCGAGACTTTTTCAACGAGAAGGAAAAAGACCAGCTTTCTAAAAGACTATATAAAAGCAAAGAAAAAAAAGGAATTAATAATACGCTTTTAAAGAAACACAACTTTTATATGCGCATTCCTAATGGGTATCGAATAGAAGAAGATAAAGAGAATTTTGTATGGATTAGACAACCAGACAATACTAACAAAGGAATCGATAAAAATATTTTTGTTACCTCTACTGCTTACATTTCGGAAGATGCCTTTACAAAGACCAACATGCTTGCTTGGCGAAATGAAATAACTGCCGAACATGTTTTTGAGGATCCAGATGTTGCTGACTCTTATATGGAAACGGATACCGTTAACATTCGGGTAGATTACAACTCGCTAGAGCTTGGAGGTAATTTTGCCAAAGAAATTAGAGGAATTTGGAGAACTCATACATTTGGTATTGGTGGCCCATACATCAGCTATGTGGTATTAGACAAAGAGCAAAATAAAATTTTTTATATAGATGGTTTTATAGTTAGCCCGGGTTCTGATAAAAGAGAATCTATGAGGGAACTAGAAACCATTTTAAGTACGTTCAGAACAAAAAGCCAGATGCAAACAAAAGCAGCGGCTAAATAAATTCTGATTGTTATCACATTAATATAACCTTTTACATCAAAGGAAAATGAAACTAAAAATTAATAAACAGGATGCACTTGATTATCACGAACAAGGGCAAAAAGGCAAAATAGAAGTAGTTCCTACCAAACCAATGGACACGCAGTTAGATTTGGCACTAGCGTATTCACCTGGCGTAGCAGAACCTTGTAATGAGATTGCCAAGAACAAAAAAGATGTTTATAAATATACTGCTAAGGGTAATTTGGTAGGTGTAATAACCAACGGAACAGCAGTACTTGGCCTTGGTAATATTGGACCAGAAGCTTCTAAACCAGTAATGGAAGGCAAAGGCGTTTTATTCAAAAAATTTGCTGGTATTGATGTGTTTGATATTGAGCTAGATGTGACTGACCCAGACGAATTTATAA
>CAZDQR010000069.1:0-12333 GCA_964507315.1 uncultured Roseivirgaceae bacterium | reverse complement strand
GGAGCAAAATCGTATAAAGATGTTGAAGGAGAAGGTACTGCTACAACTAAGTTATTTGATACTTATAAGGTAACTGCAGTTTTTAGTGGGCACGATCATATTTATTATCGTACAAAGCGCAAGGCAACCACTTATATTATTTCTGCTGGAGCCGGTGCTCCAATTTATCCTTTAAGAAGAGAAAGTGATGCTCTAGCAACGGATGTGTATTATGGCAAACGAATTAAAAGCGAAATTAAAGATGGAGCTGCGCCCTATAAATTTCATGGAGCAGATGGTCTTATTTCTGATTTAGAGGAACCAATGTTTTATGTGCTTTCGGTAAGAATTAAGGGCAACACAGTTTCTATTGAAATGATTGACGAAAAAACCGGCAAGGTGTGGGATAAAGCAATTATTAAAGAATAGCGCTAGACTCTTGCTGCTTTTTTGTACGACAAGTTTAATCGGGTGTTTGCTTTAGAATTAGCACCTTGTTTTCAGAATCATAACCAATGAAGTCATAAATTCGAGGTAAAATACTTTTACCTGTAGAATCCTTCATTCCATAGATTTTATTTTTAGTTACAATAATTAAAGACTTGCTAACAAACAAAATTTCATCAAATTTTGGCTGAATAATAATGTTTCCATTGGAGTTAAAAATGCCAAGCAATCCATTTTCTGTTACTTGCCAAAGGCCGTAATTTATATAGGAGATGGAATCGAATTTTGCTTTTAACCTATATTGGCCTTCTAAAGTAACTAGGCCCGATTTATTATTTTGAGTAACAACCGATAGCTTGTTTATAAAAGGAGTTACGTTTTCAAATATTGGTTGAATTATAATGTTTTCCATCGGATTTATAAAGCCCCACTTCCCTCTTAATTTAAACGCTGCTAAGCCCTCCGAGAATAATAATAAACTATCATAGCGATACGTAATTTTTAACACTCCTTGCAAGTCTTCAAACCCATATTTATCGCCAACTTTAATTATTTGCCAAGTACTACTCCCGTTTTTGTTGGAATCGTTGATTCTTGAAATTGTTCCTAATGAGCTGATTCTATTGGTGTATCCATCTCTAATTTCAAAAATGGTTTCGTCTTTAAAAACTAGTTTGTTATTGGTAAAATATATTAATTTGTTGTTGTAGTTCTTTAGATGGTAACGCCCGTTTTCTTTGGCTATGTAAAAATTATAACTGAAATCTATTAACTCAGATGATTGAGGTTTTACAATCCAATTGCCCTCTAAATCTATTATTCCTGTTGCCCCAAAATACGTGATAATGGCTTTCCCTTTCTTAAAGTTTGCTTTAGTATCGTATATACAATGAATGATTTCTTTTCCATCTCGGTTCATAAATCCCCATTTTCCTTTTCTTTTTATAGCAAATAAACCGTTTGAAATAGTGCCTAAGGAATCGTATTTAAATACAGTTTTTTTTCTTCCGACAGAATCATAAACCGACCATGTATGATTTTTTTTTGTGTGAAAATATCCTGATGAATAATATATCTTACCAAAAGAAATGGGGAGTACCTCTTTACCAAACTTTGTAACAACACCATACAAATTATTTTTTGATGCTATTGCTAAGCTTGGGGTTGCTGATTTTATAGACTCATAATTTTTGCTTACTTGCTCGTTTTGGATGGTAATAAAGTATTTGCCGTTTATACCAATTATAGATTGTTTGCCACGCCAAACCTTAACGGTATCTGCATAAACAATGCTTGTGTCTTGTCTTGTTAGAAGTTCCCATTTAGCAAAATCAAGAGTAATCCATTTGCCATTTTTGTTAATTATTTTCTTAAACCTGGGAGGAAAGAGTTCATTCCCATCTGAACCAAGCAAGCCAATCTTGCCTTGCTTATGGGTGAGCAAATATTGATTGTTTTCAGTGATAGAAATACTATCAGCATCTATTGTTTTAACTAATTTGCCGTCTGTAGAGTATAGTTGCAAATCGCTATGCAAAGAATTTACTATCCAAAAATTACTAGAAGACTTAACCTGACTAAATCTGAGATTTAGAAGCACTTTATTTGATGGGCTAATTACACCTTTTGTTAGTGTATTATGCTCCCACTTACTTACGATAAAGTTATTATTCGAAAAGGTGATTTGCCAATAATTAAAGGGTATAATGAGTTTGCCTTTGGCAGAAATTACGCCAGTGGAGTTATGGCCTTTTCCATGTTTTTTGGCAATAAAATAATTGGTTCCTGAAACAGAATAGAGTGTGTCGTAAACTGCGGGAGTAATTGGGCTGTTTTCCTTTAATCCCCACAGGTCGTTCTCTTCGTATAATTGCGTGGTTTGCCTTGTTTGCGCCAATAAACCGAGGGGGAATAGGCCGAATAAAAATAACCAATTATAAAACATCGCACAAAGGTAACTTTCTAACATTGTCAATCAATAGTCACCATTAATATGTTGCATATTATTAATGAAATTACAATCTTGTACTAATGAAGAAAGTAAAAGACATTTTCTTAGCAGTGTTTGGTGTAAGTAGCACAGAATTTTCGGGCTTTCGATTATTGGTGATAACCCTTATTATTTGTTCGTTAGGTGTAGCATTGGCTGATTATTTGAGTAAATCGCCTTATGCTAATTTCGAGCAAGATAGTAGAATGCTAGATAGCTTGTTAGTAATAATGGAGGAGTATGAGCGAGCTGATGTGATTAATGTTGAATCAATTAAGTTAGAAAAGTTTGATCCCAATAGTGTATCGGAGAAAAAGCTACTTAGTTATGGTTTCCCCACTTGGCTAGCAACTAGGTTGGTGAAATATCGAACCACCGGGGCTCGGTTTTATAAACCCAAAGACCTGCTAAAACTATATGGTTTTCCTGAACCACTGTTTGCTACAATAAAAGACTACATCGAGATAAAACCAATTGCAAAACCTAAGAGAACAGAAAAAGTATATGTTGTTGTGCAACCTCGCAAAAAGTATAAAAAAGCAATAAAGGTGCTGCCTGTGTTCGATATCAATGAGGCTGATACCTCCATGCTAAAAACAATATCCGGTATCGGCAGCAAGTTATCGGTCAGAATAATTGAATACAGAACATCCTTGGGAGGGTTTATTCATAATAATCAGCTTTATCAAGTTTATGGGCTCGATTCCTTAGTGATTAAAAAGATCAATAACGTTACTGTTATATCCCCTAATTACGAGCCTCAAAAAATCGATATTAATATGGCTACTAAGAGCCAGCTTGCGGGGCATCCTTATATTAATTGGACTGAAGCTAAACTTATTATCGCGTATCGTAACCAGCATGGAAGCTATATGGACACAGAAGATTTGTTAAAAGTGTACTCTATTGATAAAGATTGGGTAAAAAATGCGGCTCCATACCTTTCCTTTTAAAAAGGTTTCCTTAGTTTTATGCAATGCGCAGCGTGCTTAAATCTTATCAAAAAAGACTTGTAAACTTATCGTCAAATAATAAGTCCTTATTGCTGCGTAAACTGCTTAAAGGCCAATATATTGATTTACATAGATTTGATTTTTTGCAGAAGGAGTCTTCGTTTTCAATCATTAAAAAATTAATAGAGGGTAAAAAGAGTATCAATTTATCGCCTATTGCCGATAGTAGAGATGAAGAAGTAAACCTTGTAAACCGTGACTTAATAAGATTAGATAGGCAATCTAAGTTTTTGTTTGATGAGCATGGCTCAAAAGATTTATATGTTGGATGGCCTTTTGTGCGTGGTAAATTTTCAGATGGAACCCACGTACATGCGCCTCTCTTGTTTTTTCCCATTTCCATTAACCGAGTAGATTCTGTTTGGAAATTAACCCTAAGAGGCGATGTTAATGTTACGCTTAATAAATCCTTTCTTTTAGCTTACGGCTATTTTAATGGGGTAGATATTAAGGAAGAAATGACTGAACGGAATTTAGAAGATTTCGATTCTGATCATATGGTTTTCAGAACTAGTTTATACCAGTTTTTTAAAGAGAGCCAGGTAGAACTAAATTTTAACAGCGATAATTTCGCAGATGTACTACAGCATTTCTCTGAATTTAATAAACAGGATTTTGATGAGCTGCATAAGCATGGAGAGTTAAAACTGTTCCCTGAGGCGGTATTAGGAATTTTTCCTCAAAGTGGGTCTTACCTTGTTCCCGATTATGAAAAACTACAAGAAGAGGCGGCTTTTACTGATCTTGAAGATTTTTTTGCTTCCAAACACAGTAGCTCAGAAGATGACACTAAATATACGTTCTTAAATAGAGTAAAAGAGGATGTAACTTTTACACCCCTTAAAATGGATGCTTACCAAGAAAATGCCCTTAAAGCAGCTAAGCTTGGTAAATCATTTGTGGTGCAAGGGCCTCCGGGTACGGGTAAATCTCAGCTAATTGCCAATCTAATTTCTGATTTTGTAGCCCGTGGAAAAAGAGTGCTTTTGGTAAGCCAAAAAAGAGCGGCCTTAGATGTTGTGTACGAAAGGTTCGATGCCTTAGATATGCAGCAATTTATGGGCCTAGTGCATGATTTTAGAAACGATAGAAAAAGCATCTATGAGAAAATTGGGAAGCAAATAGATAAAATTGAAGAGTATAAACAATTAAATAATAGCCTCGATTCTATTCAATTAGAAAGGTCGTTTGTGCAGTACTCACGACAAATAGATTTACTAACCGAAGAAATGGAAGAGTTTAGAACAGCTCTTTTTGACGAATCTGAATGTGGTGTTTCTGTAAAGGAGCTTTATTTAACCTCTAACTTAGAAGGCACTTCTGTTAATGTAAAACAAGAATATCAATACTTCGATTTTAAAGATATAATTAGTTCATCTGCGCGTTCTAAACGGTATGCGCAATATGCTTCAATTTTTAGATCAGAAGATTATCCTTTATTAGATCGTAAATCTTTCTCCTCTTATGATCTTGCTTCTTTTCAGCGAATGCAAGAATTTTTAGAAGAAATTCCTAGGGTGAAGGAGGCTATCGCTGCACAAACCAATGAAATTGTAAGCCATCCTATCGAAATCGAGGAGTGCATTAGCATCTTAGGCAAAAAAGAAAGGGCAAAAGAGCTATTGGGTAAACTGCGCAATGCGGAAGTGTATGAAATGTTTAGGCAGTTAATGAAGGTGCACACCCGCGATACCGATTATACTTGGCTAGCAGACCATGAACGACTTTTGATGAATTGCTTTAAGGGCGTTGGTGTTGAACAAACATTAAAGCCTGCTGAAATTGGTCCAATTCAAGCTTCTTTGCAAGCGGCAATTGATGCCCGAAGAAATGTATTTAAGTATGTAAAATGGTGGGTGTTTTCAAAAGATCGGAAACGAGTAAATGGTGTACTTGAAGCAAACAGCCTAAAGCGAAATAGAACAGGGCTAAAGGCGTTAATTCAAATGGTTGATAATCGGTTGAATCTAGATCATAATCTTTCTTTACTTTATACGAAAGGCTGGGTAAACAAGTATGGAGGTGTGATGTCAAAAGGTAGCTTACAGAATTGGTATCACTCCTTAAAAGAAGCCTTTAGAAGTAAAATCATCCTTTATTCTTACCGAAATTTCAAGGAGTATTTTAATACCAGTTTACTGAGTTTTGAAGAACTCAAAGATAAGATCAATGCGCTTTATCTAGTTATAGACAATATACCTGATGCTTGGAATCGTTGGTCGATTTATTTTACTGAGAATCAACTTCGAAAAATCACTTCAGATAATGAATGGTTAGATAAAATTAAAACCGTGTTAGAACGCGATTTTGATGACCTCTGTGATTTTGATAAGCTAAGTGAGGAGTTGCCAATTTATGAGATTAAAATTGCCAATGAGGTAATTGCTGTTCTAGGAGCATTTAATGAAGAAGAGTTTGAAGAAGTTTTCCTTAACAGTTTAAAACTGCAATGGATAGATCATATTGAAACAAAATATCCTGTTTTACGGGCGGTATCTTCTCGTAAGTTCAAACAGATGGAGTCTGATTTGCAAAATAATATCCGTGAAAAATTAAGGATAAGTAATGAGATGCTTTTGCTTCGGGCGAGAGAGCAAGTCTATGAGCATGTAGAGTATAATAGGTTGAATAATATGATTACTTACCGCGAAATAAAGCATCAAGTAACCAAGCAAAGAAGAATTTGGCCTCTACGAAAATTAATAGCAAATCATAGCGAGGAGCTTTTTAACTTAATTCCGTGCTGGATGGCTTCGCCAGAAGCGGTGTCCGCTATTTTTCCAATGGAAAAGCTATTCGATATTGTAATTTTTGATGAAGCATCGCAATGTTTTACAGAACGAGGAATTCCGGCAATGTTTAGAGGCAATCAGCTTGTGGTGGCAGGCGATAGCCAGCAATTAAGACCGAATGATTTGTACAAAGCACGTTGGGATGATGTGGAAGAAGATGACATTGCTTTAGAAGTTGATTCATTACTTGACTTAAGTGAGCAATATTTGATGAATATCACACTTAAAGGTCATTACAGAAGTAAAAAGCCTGAATTAATTGCCTTTAGCAATAAGCAATTTTATCAAAATGGTTTGAGGTTACTGCCAGATCGTGTACTTGTGAATAATCCTGAGCCTGCTATAAAATACACAAAGGTAGAGGGTGTTTGGGAGCACAATTCGAATAGAATTGAAGCAGATAAGGTATTAGAGATATTAAAGGAATTAATTACTTCTTCACCCGAAAAGAGCATTGGTGTGGTAACTTTTAATGCGAAGCAGCAAGAGTTAATTTTAGATTTGTTAGACGAAGAGGTGGCTTCTGGATCGATGCAAATACCGCCCAAATTAATGGTTAAGAACATTGAAAATGTTCAGGGGGATGAGCGTGATATAATTATTTTTAGCACCGCATATGCTCCGACTAAAGCGGGGAAAATGATGATGCAGTTTGGCAGTTTGAATTTAAAAGGAGGGGAGAATAGATTAAATGTGGCCATTACCAGAGCTAAAGAAGGGATAATAATTATTTCGAGCATTTGGCCTGATCAGTTAAAAGTAGAGAATTTAAAAAACAAGGGACCGAAATTGCTCAAGGAGTATTTAATTTTTGCAAGAAGTGTGTCTGATGGCAATTATGAACCTACCCCTTATTTGCCTAGCCGTACCAATGCGAATTGGTATTTAAAAAACAGCATCATCGATTGGGCGAACAAGTCATTTCCAGAGTATAGTTTTAAAGATGAGCTGCCTTTTGCAGATATAACGATTAAAAAGGGGACTGAGTATCGAGCCTTATTACTTACAGATGATGATTTGTATATGCAGAATCCTTCTGTAAAAGATTTACACGCTTACACGCCATTTACGTTAAGTAAAAATAATTGGAGATTCTTTGGGTTCTTTTCTAGAGAATGGTGGAAAAAAAGGGCAGAAGTAGAAGAGTCGGTTGCGCGGTTTTTAAACCTTCACGCTTCTGATTAGTCAATAATTGTCTTTTCTATTCTGTAACCCACCGAATATATTTCGGGCAGCGAGTCGTAGCGCATATACTGTTGAAAAGAGAGTTGATAAGTACCCCTATTTTCAAATTGATACTTAGTGAGTAACTCGTATTGATGTTCAAATATGTCGCCAATGCCATTACCTAATGGGTAGCCAGTTTTAGAATTGAATAATTGAAAATTTATCAAGTCAGATTCCACGGTAGTGCCAATACTATCTTTGAGCGAATACTTAAAATAAATATTTGAATGGGGAAATTCAACTCCGTTTCGTAAAGAAAAATAGACATTATAATCAGTGTTGGGTTCTTCTATTAAAAAATCAAAAATTGCAATTGAATCAGTTTTCCAATAGCCTTTAATGTCAATGTTTTGTTCTGTTACTCTATTGGAGTCACAAGAAATGTTTAATAAGGCCGATGCTAATAGAATTAATAAACTGCGCATTTATTGATTCTTATTTTTTCTATTTCTAAATTTTCGCTTCGAGTTTTGCGATTGATTATTTTGCCCTTCCGGTGCTTTTTTGTTTTGAGGCTGATTTCGGTTGGGGTTATTCCGAGGTTTCTTCTTGTTCTTGTTTTTATATTTTCTATCTAATCTTTCTAAATCGTTGGTTAAAGCTTGTGCTTTTTCCATTTTAGAAAAATCCTTATCTATCTGAAGCGTTTCTGGAACTTCTCCATTTTCGTTCATAAGTAAAATTTCTTTTACTCTTTGCACAGGAATAGGATGCCACGTGTTTTCGCCTTCAAACCCAAACCACATTATTTTTTTAAAAATATCTGTTTTTTGTAGGTTCGCATTCCCATTTTGAGTTTTTAAAGGCGCTCTTAGTTTAGGAATGTCTTTTAACTCTAGCAAGTAGGTATCAAGCTCGTAATTTAAGCAGCATTTTAATCTGCCACATTGCCCCGATAATTTGCTCGGGTTTAGCGATAAATTTTGGTAGCGAGCTGCGCTGGTAGAAACGCTTTTAAAATCTGTAAGCCAAGTTGAGCAGCATAATTCTCTACCACAAGAGCCAATGCCTCCAATTCGGCCTGCTTCTTGTCGGAGGCTAATTTGTTTCATTTCAACTCTAATCCTAAACTCGCCTGCAAGTAGTTTAATTAGGTTTCTAAAATCAACACGCTCTTCTGCAGAGTAATAAAATATAGCTTTGGTATTATCTGCCTGAAACTCAATATCTGTGAGTTTCATCCTAAGTTTTTCTTTCTGAATTATCTCTCTACTTCTAAATAAAATAGAGGATTCCTTACTCTTGGCTTGTTCGTATTTTTCAAGATCTCGCTGAGATGCAATGCGGTAAATTTGACGAATGCTTTCATCATCTTTAACACTTTTTTTCTTCATTTGTAGCCTTACAAGCTCACCTTGCAAAGAAACATAACCAATGTGGTGTCCGTTGGGAACATCAATAACTATGGCATCACCAGTGGTAAGTGCAAGGCTGTCTGGGTTTCTGTAAAACTCTTTTCGGCCACTTTTAAACCTAACTTCAATAATGTCAAATCTTTGATCCGAAGGCAGGCTCATGTCAGAGAGCCAATCGAACACATTTAGCCGATTGCAACCACCCGTTTGGCACCCACCGCTGTTACATCCAGCGGTTTCTTCATTTAATGAACATGTGTTACAACTTGACATTTATTTCTTTATCTATTCTTACAAAATACGAGTATGTTACCCATATAACCAATGCGTAGAATTATATTTTAATCTAAATATGGTAAAAGGTCATTCGAAATGTCTTTTCTATAAAACATCTCTTTCCAGCTAATGTTTTCTAAACGTTTGTAAGCAAGCTTTTTAGCTTCAGGAATGGTGTTAGACATTGCTGTTACTGCTAGCACTCGACCGCCATTTGTTTTAATTTTATTTCCAACGTTGGCAGTTCCAGCCTGAAAAGTGAGGGTGTCTTGATCGTTGGTTATCAGCCCTGTTATTTCATCACCCTTATCGTAATTTTCAGGATATCCGCCTGCTACAGCTACCACAGTAGTGGCTGCTTTAGGAGATATTTTAATGGTGTATTTATCCAGTGATTGAGCTCCAGTTGCTTCAAATAGCTCTACTAGGTCAGATTCTATTCTAGGTAAAACAACCTGTGTTTCAGGGTCACCCATTCTAACATTATACTCAATTACAAAAGGGTTGTTATTAATATTCATTAGTCCAATGAATAAAAAGCCTCTAAAATCAATGCCATCGCTTACTAGGCCAGTAATGGTTGGTTTAATTACTTGTTTTTCAACTTTGGTCATAAATTCCGCTTTAGCAAATGGTACTGGTGATACTGCTCCCATGCCCCCTGTGTTAAGCCCCGTGTCATTATCTCCTATGCGTTTATAGTCCTTTGCCTCTGGCAGAATAGTGTAGTTTTTGCCATCACTAAGCACAAATACAGATAATTCTATGCCATCTAAAAAATCTTCAACTAAAACTTTATTGCCTGCCTCTTTAAATTTTTTATCAATTAATATATGTTGTAAAGCTATTTCGGCCTCTTTAAAATCTTGTGCAATTATTACTCCCTTACCCGCTGCAAGTCCATCTGCCTTAAGAACCAAAGGATACTGGTGGCTTTCTAAATATTCAATAGCTTCATCGTATTGATGGGCATTAAATGTAATTGATTTGGCTGTTGGGATGTTATGCCTGTTCATAAAGGCTTTAGAGAAATCCTTGCTACCTTCTAGTTGAGCGCCTGCTTTATCTGGCCCTATGATGATAAGGTCGTTAAACTCTTCTTTAGCTCGAAAATAATTAACAATCCCTTTTACGAGTGGATCCTCAGGGCCAACTACTAATATGTTTATGGTGTGTTTTTTTACGGCTTTTTCGATTTTGTTAAAATCAGTGGGTGAAATATCGAGGTTGGTCGCAATTTGTTGTGTTCCTGCATTGCCTGGAGCGACAAATAAAGTGTTACATTTTGGACTCTGAGCTAATTTCCAAGCAAAAGTGTGCTCTCTTCCTCCAGAACCAAGTATTAAAATGTTCATAATAAAACGGATTTATGCAAATATGGACTTGCTAGAATTAATTTGCATACATAGATAAAAATTTAATACGCATTAAGCGTATTTCATCTTCGGAGTAGTCTGCTAAATCTTCGTCATCCAAAGCGGATTCAATATCTCCGGTTTCGTCATTTAAGAAAAAGTCCAAAATCTCATCTTGTTTCTCGTCATCTAAGACTTGATCCATATAATAATCTAGGTTAAGCTTTGTGCCAGATGAAACGATGTGTTCAATTTCATCTAAAAGCCCATCCATTGTCATTTTTAATGATTCTGCGACTTCCTCTAGCTCTAATTTTTTATCTATTTGCTGAATAATAAATACCTTATGTTTGGATTTATTGGCGGTGGTTTTAATAGTTACATCTGCAGCTGTAATGATATCGTGGTCTTCAACATATTGCTCAATTAGCGTTATGAAATCGTCTCCAAATTTTGATGCCTTTCCTTTGCCTACGCCAGTTATAGTGGTTAATTCTTCTAAAGTACAAGGGTAAACGGTAGCCATTTCTTCCAAAGAAACCTCTTGAAAAATAACGTAAGGAGGGAGGTTCTCAGCCTTAGCAACACTTTTACGAAGGGCTTTAAGCATATCATAAAGCTTTTCATCATAAGCGGTTGCTTCAACTGGGGTTGAATCAACTTCTTCGTCTTCTTTCTTTAAGTTATCAAAATCGTGGTTTTTAAAAAGAGCTAATGATTTGGGGTTTTGAAGAAATCCTTTACCTCGCTCGGTAATTTTAATAACACCAATATTGTCAATGTCCTTTCCAAGTAAGCCGGCTAGCATTGTTTGTCTAATTACAGATCTCCAAAAATCCCCGGTTTCGGTATTTCCTTTACCATAAACATCCAATGTGTCGTGTTTATAGCTTTTAACATATTCAGATGGGGTGCCGATAAGTACATCAACTAAGTGTAGCATTCCAAACCGTTCCTGCGTAGCCACAACTGTTTTTATTACAAGTTCAATGCATTCGTTGCCTTCGTATTGTTCTGTAGGATGAGCGCAGTTATCGCAATTCTCGCAATCCTCTTTTAAAAATTCTTCTCCAAAGTAATGAAGCAATTGTACCCTTCGGCAAACAGCAGATTCTGCAAAAGAGGTGATTTCTTGTAGCAATAGTCTTCCATTATCACGTTCCTGGATTGGCTTGTCTTTATTGAATTTATCTAGCTTGCTAATGTCGTTATGGCTAAAAAACATTAAACATTTACTGTTAATGCCATCTCGGCCAGCTCTGCCTGTTTCTTGGTAATATCCCTCAAGCGATTTTGGTACATCATAATGCACCACAAATCGAACATCAGGCTTATCAATGCCCATGCCAAAAGCTATAGTTGCTACTATTACATCTATGTTTTCATTTAAAAAACCATCTTGGTTACCCACTCTGGTGGCAGACTCTAGTCCTGCATGGTATGGTGCCGCGTTTATATCATTAACTCTTAAAAATTCCGCAATTTCTTCTACCTTTTTTCTGCTTAAACAATAAATTATGCCCGATTTGCCTTTTTGTTCTTTTACAAACCTAATAAGTTGTTTTTTTATGTCTTGCTTTGCCCTAACCTCATAATATAAATTGGTACGGTTAAAAGACGACATGTAAAGTGCAGCCGCTTCCATATTCAAGTTTTTTTGAATATCGATTTGTACTTTGGGTGTGGCTGTTGCAGTAAGTGCTATAATAGGGTGTTCTCCTAATTGTTGAACTATAGACTTTATTCTTCGGTATTCAGGTCTAAAATCATGGCCCCATTCCGAAATACAATGAGCTTCATCTACCGCTATAAACGATATATTAGCTTGGAGTAAAAATTTTACTGTTTCTTCTTTAGTTAGAGACTCTGGAGCTACATATAAAAGTTTTATCTTTTGCT
>CAZDQR010000068.1:0-12456 GCA_964507315.1 uncultured Roseivirgaceae bacterium | reverse complement strand
TCCAACCCGCTGAAAACGAAGGAAAGTATCCCCACTTGTTCGTATCAGAAAATTTGGAAGATCCATCGGCTCTAAAGTTGGCTGTGGCTAAAAATTTATCTTTATAACTATAATTAACCCTTGATAGCACAGAGAGCTGCTTGGTTTCATAAATTGAACCATAAACAATAGCTGAATTACTACCGTTGGCATTACTAATAAATCTTACATCTGGATTATCACTAGGAACATCATTAGCAGAAATGCCATCATACGAAGTAAAATAAGAATATACTTCTGTACCAATTAGTGCAGAAATATTATGCTCTCCAATGGATTTGGTATAATTTAATGTATTAGACCATTGGTTGATAAACTGAGAGTAATTATCTCTTCCTATTTGACTTATCGTATTTTGTTGAGTTGGTGACACATAATACACAGGATTATAACTATCACTTACCCCAAATGAATATTCTAACGAATAATTCGATTTAAACTCAAAATCGTTTAAGAAAGCAATACTAGCATACACATTTGCCAATGTTCGGTACAAATTATCTTGATTATTAGTGTATTCGATATCAGCAGCAGGGTTATTAATATCATTATAAATACCTTCAGCAAAAGAACCATCAGGGTTTCTAACAGGAGTTACAGGATCCATATTCATAGCCGAAACCAAAATATTAGTCCATTCATCCTCTTCGAAAATAGTACGTTGCTTTGTTTTAACCAATGAGATATTTTCGCCAATCGTTAACCATTTTAATGGCGTATGATTTGAATTAACTCTAAACGAAATTCGCTCAAAATCTGTTTTTTGAACAATTCCTTCTTGTTTCAAATATCCTGCACTAACAAAGTAGTTACTACTTTCTTTTCCTCCAGCAATCGACAAATCATAACTTGTAATTGCAGCATTTTCGTTCGATATTTCTTTAAACCAGTCAGTTGTTGGTAAAGAAGAAGGGTCGCTAAGCGTTGAAAATGGGGCTACTCCTGCTGCATTTTTTGCTTCGTTATTTAACATTGCCCAACTTTTAGAATCTGCTAAAGGAGCCGCTCTCCAAAAATTTTGTACACCAGCATACATGTTAAAATTAATCTGAGGTTTGCCTGCAACCCCTTTTTTAGTTGAAATGATTACCACTCCATTAGAACCGCGTGCCCCATAAATTGCTGTTGCCGAAGCATCCTTTAACACTTGAATGTTAGCAATATCATTTGGGTTAACAAAGTCAATATCATCTACCATCATACCATCAACAACAAATAAAGGTTCAGTTCCATTTAAAGTACCAACTCCTCTAACCCTAATCATTACACCACCACCTGGGGTTCCAGAATTAACGGTTACATCTACGCCAGCCATCTGACCTTGCAAGGCTTGATCAATGGTACTAACCTGCCTTTTTTGAATGTCTTCCATATCAACAGTAGCTATAGAGCCAGTAAGGTCATCCTTTTTCTGAACACCATAACCTACAACTACAATTTCACTTAGCTGCATAATATCAGACTCCATTATAACATTAATAACAGTTGAGCTTCCAACGGTTATTTCTTGACCAACGTAACCAATGGAAGAAAAAGCTAAAACAGCATTTTCAGAAACATCGATAGTAAATTTTCCATCATAATCGGTAACCACACCCGTGGTTGTCCCTTTAATTAAAACAGAAACACCTGGCAACCCCAAACCATCATCTGCGGAGGAGACCACTCCCGTTACGACACCTTGTGCGTAAATAACACAAGAGTATAATATCAGGTACAATAGAATAGATATTTTTTTCATAAAATAAAAAGTTAAATTCAACTAAATGCAATTTATTGTCTACAATATTTGATATAAAATATTTATTATGCAAGTTTTTGCCTTTAATTATTTATTATTTAGAATATGTAGAAATTAATATAATTATATATTTTACCTAATCACATTTATATTGCACTTTAAGCATCCATAGGCTTATTTAGTAATAAAAATTATGAATAAATTGAGCATAATATATTTATGCAATATTTTGCATTAATAATTTTATTATTACTTTTATGGTGCAATTGGCTTAAACAAGCTTTAACCCCATTTAAATACGATTGAAAGAATAACACCAGATGATTTTAATTTCGAGTCTCATAAGTGTTAGATACCATAAATAAAATAAACAGATGAAAAACAAACTGATTTACTTACTTGCCTTGGCTATTATAACCTTGGCTTCTTGCTCGAAGTCAAATAATAAAAAAAGTATTGAAGAACAAGTTTTCTCGAGTAATTGGCAATTCATTTCACAGGATTCAATACAAAGTGAAGAAAAAGCCATTTCTACAATAAATTTTAAGGAACAATGGGAAACGGCCAATATTCCAACAACAGTATTAAATGCACTTCAACAAAATGGACATTATCAAGATGCCTATGTTGGCACCAACCTTGAAAATATTAATGCACACTTATTTAAATCGTCTTGGTGGTTTAGGCATGAATTTAATATCAACAATAAAAACCAACACCACACCTTAAAGATTGACGGAATTAATCAATATGCCGATGTATGGGTTAATGGTCAGCTTGTAGCAGATTCAAGTGAAATAACAAATCCTTTCAGACAGTACTCTTTAGAATTAGACCAATATTTAGTAAATGGAAAAAATGCCATTGCGTTTAAAATTTATCCTCCTAAAAAAGGAGATTATAATATTGGGTTTGTGGATTGGAATCCAATGGCTCCTGACCAAGAAATGGGAATTATACGCCCAGTAAGGTTAATAACTACCAATGCAATTTCTCTTGATAAACCTTATGTGCAAACTCTTTTTACGGACAATAATTACAAATCTGTAGATTTAGCTATCTCAACTGTAGTTAAAAACCATACTGAAAACGCAGTAGAGGCAATGCTGAAAGTCGAGGTAGAATCTATCATTATTGAGAAAAAGGTAAGCTTGAAACCAAGAGAGGAAAAAACAATCTCTTTTTTAAGTAGTGAGTTTTCTAAACTAAAATTAAACAACCCAAAGCTTTGGTGGCCACATACTTTGGGTGAACCTAGTCTTTATTCAGCAAAAATAGAGGCGTATGTAAACAATGAAATATCTGACACAAAATCATTGGATTTCGGTATCAGAGAAGTATCAGAATATTTTACTAAAGAAGGCCACAGAGGATATAAAATAAATGGAGAAAAAATATTGATCCGAGGAGGAGGTTGGGTTGACAATTTGACTTTAAACAATTCGGATGCCAACATAAAAGCCCAACTTGAGTATGTTAAAAGCATGAATTTTAATACCATAAGGTTAGAAGGTTTTTGGGGAACCTCTCAAACTATGTATGATTTATGCGACCAAATGGGGATTTTAATAATGGTTGGCTGGAGCTGCCATTGGGAATGGGACGACTACATTGGAAAAACGTGTCATGAAGATTATGGAGCTCCTGTTACGGATAAAGATATTAACCTGATTGCGAACGCTTGGGAAGATCAAATAATTTGGTTAAGAAACCACCCTTCCATTTTTACTTGGATTGGAGGTAGCGACAAAATCCCTGCTCCAGGCTTAGAGAAAAGATATTTTGAAACTTTTGAAAGATACGACTCAAGCAGGGCTTATTTGGCTTCTGCCAAAGAATGGAAATCGTTAGCTGGTAAAACCGCAGTAAAAATGAGGGGGCCTTACGATATTGTACCTCCTATTTATTGGTACCAAGATACCTTAAATGGAGGAGCATTTGGCTTTAATACTGAAACAGGACCAGGTGCACAGGTACCTCCACTAGAGAGTATAAAAAAAATGATTCCGGAGGAACATCTTTGGCCTATAGATGAAGTATGGGAGTACCACTGTGGCAGAAATGAGTTTAATGATTTAAAAAGGTACAACAAAGCATTATTTGCTCGCTATGGAGAGATGCACTCTGTTGAAGAATATGCATTTAAAGCTCAAGCTCACAATTATGAATTAATGAGAGCCATGTTCGAGGCATTCTCTGTTAATAAGGGCAAAGCCACAGGCGTTATCCAATGGATGCTCAATTCGGCCTGGCCAGAAATGTACTGGCAACTCTACGATTACTATTTAATGCCAAACGGAGCTTTTTACGGAGCAAAAACAGGCAGTAACTTAATTCATTCTATCTATCATTATACTGAAAACTCGATATACTTAGTGAATGAACGATTAGAAGATAATAATGATTTAAAGGTTGAATTTAAGGTATTTAATATCAACTCAGAACTTGTTTTTAATAAAGAGATAGACACAAACGCTCTTGCAAGCTCTTCTCAAAAACTATTAAATCTTCCTCCCCTTAATTTAAAAGGAACCTATTTTCTTTCCATCGTTACTAGAAATAATTCCAATCAGGTCATTGATAATAATTTTTACTGGTTATCTACCCAGCAGGATATTTTAGACTACTCTAATTCAGATTGGTTTTACACACCTTTTAAGAAATATGCAGATTTCTCTGATTTAAACACTATGCCACCAGCAAATGTCAATTATGAATATAGCTCTAAAAAAGTTAATGATAGCTATCTGGTTACTATTGAGCTAAAAAACAATTCAGATAAAATTGCTTTTTTCCTAAATGCTAAAGTCATTGATAAAAATACAGGAGATGAAATTATGCCTGCCATTTGGAGTGATAATTACATTTCGCTATTACCTCAAGAATCGAGAATTTTAACAGCGAAAATTGATTCAGAATATATGGATGGTAAGAAAATTGATTTTGCCTTACAAATGTGGAACTCAAAATAAACTAAATAGAATGAAACGTAACTACGCAATAGTTGTACTAATACTTATAACATTTTTTGTTGTCTCTTTTTTAACAAATATTCTGGGTGCATTAAATCCAAGTGTTTCACAAAGCTTTAACTTAAGTGAAACAATGGCTGGATTTCTCCCATTCTCATTTTTTATGGCCTATGGCGTAATGTCGATACCAGCAGGTTTTATGGTACAAAAATTTGGAGAGAAAAAATTAATGATAGTTGCCTTTTCTTTGGCAGTAGCGGGCTCCCTTCTTTTTGCACAAATGCCTTCGTTCGGGGTATTCCTATTTTCATTATTTACCATTGGTACAGGAATGGCCGTGTTACAAGTAGCAATTAACCCGCTGCTAAGAGTAGCTGGTGGCGAAGAAAACTATGCTTTTACTTCAGTGATGGCACAACTTGTTTTTGGTGCAGCTTCATTTGTGAGCCCATTAGTATATTCGTGGTTAGTCACCAGTATTAATGGAACTGGGGCTCAGAATAGTCTAATCAACACATTGTCAAACTTAGTTCCAGAAAGCATGTCTTGGGTATCCATATATTGGATTTTTGCAATGATAAGCTTGGTAATGATTTTTATAATCCTATCTATCCCTTTTCCTAAAGTAGGGCTAAACGAGGATGAGAAAGTAGGCGACAAGGAAACTTATGTATCCTTATTTAAGAACAAAGTGGTGATATTATACTTCTTTGGAATTTTTGCTTATGTAGGTGCAGAACAAGGAATCTCCTATTGGATGTCAAAATTTTTGCAGATAAACCATGGCTTCGATTATGAAACAGTAGGAGCTGTAGCCGTGGGCAATTTTTGGGGACTTATGACCATAGGTGGCATTTTAGGTCTTATACTACTTAAAGTATTAGACAGTAAATTGGTGTTAAGACTGTTTACTGTGCTGGCTATAATATGTCTAGCTGTGGCACTAGTTGGGAGCAGTCAAATTTCTCTTATATCCTTTCAGGCAAGCGGCTTTTTTCTCTCGATCATGTACCCAGTAATAATTTCATTGGCACTCAATTCTGTTAAAAGCAATCATGGGGCTGTTGCCGGAATTTTAATGTCGGGTATTATGGGAGGAGCGGTAGTTCAATTGCTTATTGGATTTATAAGCGATTTAACCACCTTGAAAATAGGAATGACACTCGTTTTTGTAACGCTTGCCTACATCCTTAGTATCAGTTTTTGGGCAAAGCCAATTGTAACAAACAAAACTATTAGTTTAAAAAAGAGCGATAATTAACATGACTATATCCAACAATATACAACTTATAGGAATCGACCTTGGAGGCACTAAAGTTAATGCCGGGCTAATTAGAGGTAATAACGTTATTGAAACGGTTTCAAAGCAAGTTCCACATGACTCAAAAAACGAGTGGGATCTCATTCACATAATCATTAATCTAATTAAGGAATTAATTGCTAAATACGACAAAGTAGATGGCATAGGAATAGGAGTCCCCAGTATTTTAGACCGAGAACAAGGCATAATACATGAAGTTCAAAATATTCCTTCTTGGCAGGAGGTTCCGCTCGCAAAAATTCTTAACAGCGAGTTCAATATTCCTGTTTACTTGGATAATGATGCTAATTGCTTTGCACTTGGAGAATATCATTTTGGAGCTGCAAGTAAATGCAAAAATGTAGTAGGAATAACTATTGGGACTGGGTTAGGTGCAGGCATTATTACAAATGGTCACCTAATGAGTGACGCCAATGGAGGTGCTGGAGAATTTGGAATGATCCCATATCAAGAAGGTATTTTAGAGGATTATTGTAGCGGAAAATTTTTTAAAATTTTTTATAAGGCAACAGGTGAAGAATTAATGGTTCTTGCTGAACAAGGTGACCTAAAGGCTATTAAAGCCTTTGAGGAATTTGGCAAACATATTGGCAATGCCATCAAAATAATAATGTATTCCGTTGACCCTAAAACAATAATAATCGGAGGATCAGTAGCTAATTCTTCTAAATATTTTAAAGAGAGTCTTTCAAAAAGTGTAGGAGAGTTCCCTTATAGAAAATCGTTAGAAAACTTTAAAATCGAATTTTCTAATACTCCTAACATTGCATTATTAGGAGCAATATCGTTGTTTTATGATAGAAATGGACAATCGTTAAAAAAATAGGCAATATCCTTGCAAAACTTATGACAAATAAATCAATTATTGGTGTATTCTTAGGAGGTAAAACACTCTTTGCTGGTAAAGTAAAAAATGGCAAAATAGAAAGCAGTGTTACCAAACAAATTGATAATATGGCTTCTGAAGATCATATTATTGCTGAAGTAATAGATTCTATTGAGCAAGTGTTTGATGATGAAATAGAAGGAATTGGAATTGGTGTACCAAGTTTAGTAGATGTTGAAAAAGGAATAGTTTACCGTGTTCAAAAAATACCAGCCTGGCGTGAAGTGCATATCAAAGACATCCTTTTTAGCAAGTTTAATGTAAAAGTACATGTAAATAATGATGCCAATTGCTTTGCTGTAGGAGAAAAATATTTTGGCACTGCAAAAAATTATGAAAATATTGTAGGCCTAATATTAGGTGCGGGTGTTGGCGCTGGCATTATTTTCAAGGGCCATCTTTACTCAGGTACTAATTGTGGTGCTGGTGAATTTGGCTCATTACCCTATAAAGACCATGATTTTGAGTATTACTGTGGAGAAGGGTATTTTGAAGAAAAATATGGTCTTACGCACAAAGTACTGTATCAAAGAGCGTTACAAAACGATAAAATTGCATTAGCTATTTACGAGCAGTATGGGCAAGATGTTGGAAACATTATAAAGGCGATCATGTTTAGCACAGATCCTGAAATAATTGTAATTGGAGGTACAGTATCTAAAGCATTTTCATTTTTTGAAAAAGAAATGAACAAAGTGGTAAAAACCTTTACCTACCAACATATTTTAACGTCTAAGAAAATTGTAAAATCCGAAAATGAAGATATCGCTATTTTGGGTGCGGCAGCATTATTTTACGATGCACAAAATATGACCATGCGTAAATACTAAGGTTAAATCAAAATCCATTATGCCAACTTTCAAAATAATTGTAATAGTATTAATATCTTCTATTGGCATTAGTTCCTGTGACACAAATAGCACCAATGCAATACCTAAAACTCAACCTGATCCAATTGCTGCAAATCATCCTTTTCCTCAACACACTCCTTATACTGGGGATCACATTAAGCCAAATAACAATAGCCAAGCTGATTTAGACAATCATACCTCTTCTTTTTATGACCAATGGAAGGCTAATTACCTCAAAAATGACTGTAGCTCAAAAGAGTATTATGTGCATGTAGGTAATGGGAGTAAAACAGTATCTGAAGCTCATGGCTATGGCATGATGATAACTTGTTATATGGCTGGTTATGATTCAAATGCAAAATCATACTTCGATGGACTTTATTATTATTATAAATCTCATCCTAGCGTTATAAATAACAGGCTGATGGATTGGCAGCAACTTTCATGCAACGATGCCACTAGTGACGGAAACGATTCTGCAAGTGATGGAGATATAGATATTGCTTTTGCACTTCTTTTGGCTCACAACCAATGGGGTAGCACTGATAAAATCAACTATTTAGAAGAAGCTAAATTAATGATTGAGGCAATACTACAAGATGATGTAAACCCAAGTAGTAATACTATAAAACTTGGTGACTGGAGCAGCTCCAGCAACTCAAATTATTATTTTGGAACAAGAACATCAGACTTTATAATTAGTCATTTCAGGGCTTTTAAAAACACAACCGATAATTCTAAATGGACTTCAATAATAAATAGGTGCTATAGCTTATTACGAACCAATCAAAACTCAGAAACAGGATTAGTCCCAGATTTTATCATAAACACGAATACTGCATCTACTCCTGCAGGAGAAAATTATTTAGAGAGCATCTATGATGGCAATTACTATTATAATGCTTGCAGAGTACCTTGGCGAATAGGCTCCGATTATTTAATCAGTGGTGATAGTAGGGCAAAATCGACTTTAATAATTTTAAACAAATGGCTAAGCACCTCTACAGAGCAAAATGCACATTTAATTTCGAATGGGTATATGCTAGATGGAACCCCCATATATGATTGGAATGATGCCACCTATTTAGGTCCCTTTACAGTAAGTGCCATGCTTGAGACCAATAACCAAGAATGGCTAAATATGTTGTATGATGAATTGATTAATGGAAATAAAATAGCAGATGGCGACTATTATTCCAATACCATAAAACTCCTGTCCTTACTTACCATATCGGGCAACTATTGGCAGCCCACTATCTAACAGTTTTTGTATCAACATTAATATTAGGTTATTCCTACATTACTTACTTTTGCACCCTCATGAAAAAAGTTGCTTTTTACACGCTTGGTTGTAAGCTCAATTTCTCCGAAACGTCTTCCATTGGCAGAATGTTTGAAGAACAAGGATATGCCAAAGTCGATTTTACCGATCGGCCAGATATTTTTATAATAAACACCTGTTCGGTAACCGATAATGCCGATAAAAAGTGCAGGAAAATTGTACGAGAGGCCAAGGCTATTTCTCCAGAATCTTACATTGCAATAATTGGATGCTATGCTCAATTAAAACCTACAGAAATTTCCGAAATTGAAGGCGTTGATGCAGTACTTGGTGCATCAGAGAAATTTAGATTAATAGAATTACTGGGCGATTTTCAAAAAGGAACAACTAAAGTACTTGCCTCGGATATTAAAGAAGCAAACACATTTAATGCAGCCTATAGCATAAACGATCGAACCCGTACATTTTTAAAAGTACAAGATGGTTGCGATTATTCTTGCACCTTTTGCACCATCCCTTTGGCACGTGGCAACAGCCGTAGCGATACCATTGCCCACATTGTGGCCGAAGCTATAAAAATAGGCAACTCAGGCATTAAAGAAATTGTATTAACAGGAGTTAACACAGGCGATTTTGGTATCCAAGGTGGAGAACGAAAAGAACGATTTATAGATTTAATTAAAGCCTTAGATCAAGTGGAAGAGATTGCTAGATTTAGAATTTCTTCGATTGAACCCAACTTACTTACGGATGAAATTATAGAATTTGTAGCAAGCTCCAAAAGGTTTGCCCCTCATTTTCACATTCCATTGCAATCTGGCTCGGATGACATGCTTAAGCAAATGAAGCGTAGATATTTATCTGATTTATATACCCATAAGGTTGCAAAAATCAGGAGCTTAATGCCTTTTGCAAGCATAGGCGTAGATGTAATTATTGGCTTTCCGGGTGAAACTGACGAGTTGTTTAAAACCACCTATCAATACTTAACAGATTTAGACATTTCATACTTGCACGTATTTACTTACTCGGAGCGTCCCAATACTCCTGCTGCAAGTATGGATAACGTAGTACCAATGCAGGATCGAAACCAACGATCGAAGCAATTGCGGAACCTTTCAGAGAAAAAAAAGCGTAAATTTTATGCAGATAATATTAACAGGGAAGCCACTGTTCTTTTTGAAAACGATGTAGAAAATGGATTAATGCAAGGTTTTACAGAAAATTACATTAGAGTTATTACCGAATTTAATGAATCAAAAGTAAACCAGCTTAGTTCCATAAAAATGAACAAGCTAAATTTTGATGGGCTTATGGAAGTGGAAGAACTAACACCTATATCATTCTAAAATTCTGGCACAAAAATGCCTCAACAATGGCGAGCATTATTGAGGCATAATTCATTGTTTGAGTTTTAATTAGTCTTTAGTATTCTTTTACGTCTCCCCCACTTGAGCTATGCTCTCTTAGTTTATCGGGACTACCTTTATATCTAACAGATGCACCGCTGCTAGCGTGGGCATCTAAGCTTTCAGATACAGACACACGAGCATCTGCAGCAGATGAAGCTGAAATATCTGCAACTTTACTTTTTAAATCGAATGCTTTATAATCAGAGGCACTAGAAATATCAACTGTTTGGCTATCTGCAGTTCCAGAAAGCACAATATCTGCAGCACTAGAAGCGCTTACATCTAATGTACTCACCTTAATCTCTAAATCAATATCAGCAGCGCTAGACGCCTTTATTTTAAGATTGCTGGCTTCTATAACAGAGTTTGAAACTATTCCTGCAGCAGAGCTGGCTTTAATACCTTCTAAACTCACGAACCTAACACTAATAGATACATTTACATTATTATGGCTATTCCCATCTAAATGCACTTTCAAATGTCCCCCAGAAACCTCCGTTAATATTTCATCTAAATCTATATTTCGAGCAGTAATTTTAGCTTCATAAGTACTTCCTTTAATAAGTCTTACTTCAATTCCTTCGGAAACACTAATGGTTGTAAACTTATCTAATTTTCGTGTATCGGTATTTTGTGCAACAGCACTAAAACCTACGAGTAATAGGATGGCATAAACGGCTACTTTTTTCATTATTCTGTTTTTTTGAGTTTTGTTTTTATAAATCGTTATTGTATAGACAAGCTTAGTCTGTAGATGGTTGCATCAAGTATTATTTATTTTCATTTATTAGCCAACTATGTTTAATCATCAAATATTTTTCTAAATTTGCTTACCTAACAACCGCATAATGATAAAAGACCAACTTAATATACTCGTTCAATTAGCCTCCAGTGATGGAATGATTGCTGATAAAGAACTTAGACTTATTAGAACTATTGCTGAAGCAAATGAGCTAAGTACTGACGAAGTTGATGAACTTGTTAAAAATCCTAAACCTATTGCCAACCTTGAGTACCTTTCTCAAGATCAAAAATTTGAATTTTTATATAATGTAATTCAATTAATGAAGGCTGATGGCCAGGTATTTAAAAGTGAAATAATCTTTTGCGAAGATATGGCTGAACGACTTGGTTATAACCGTAAAGTGGTGGCTGAGCTATCTTCAAAAATTTATAGCGACCCTACCATAACAGCGGATAGAAACAGTTTGAAAGAGAAATCACTTAAATTTGTTCGTTAGGTCTATTGCAATTTAAATGAAATAGGCAACACCATTTTTACTCGAACTGGTTTGCCTCTTTGCTTACCAGGTTGCCAGGCAGGTGCATTTTCAACCACACGTATAGCCTCATTATCGCAGCTACTATCAATACCCCTAATTGCTGCAACTTGACTTATCGAACCATCTTTTTCGATTACAAACTGCACAAAAACACGGCCTTGTATACCTAGCCTACGTGCTTGAGATGGATAATTTATATTTTTATTTACGTAGGTGTAAAACGAATTCATTCCTCCTTTAGGGTGTGGTTTTTCCTCTACAATTAAAAATATTTCATCCGAAGCTTCTTCTTCTACCTCCTCTTCAATATCATCAAATAATGGCTGTTGCTCAATTTGAGTTTTATCTGTCATTTCAATATCAAAGGAAATCTCCAATTCATCTTCAATCTCCATTACATCCTCAATTTCTATAATAGTGATATTTTTTATTTCAGGAGGAGGTGGTGGTGGCTGCTCGGTAGGTGGGATCTCTACAATTTCATCAAATGTATCTTCACTAATCAAGGTAGTATCAAGTACTCCATCAGTATCATAAAACTTCCATTCAAAGGCGGTATAAGTAAGTCCTAAACTTATAATTAATCCGATGTTAAAAAATATAAATCGATATTGATTTATAGAGATAGTCATTTAGGCACATACTAATTTAGAGTGTTCAATATTCTCA
>CAZDQR010000067.1:0-12522 GCA_964507315.1 uncultured Roseivirgaceae bacterium | reverse complement strand
AGATAATGTGTTTTGGGGTGTTATTAGTATTGTAGAAGATGATTGGAGTATCCAAAGCACGAACCTTTCTATGATAAATGTAGGTATCAAAACCAATATTAAACAAATTTACGAACCTGTTGAAACAAATGTATGGCTACCAATTTCGCATAGGTGTGATGTTACAGGTAAAGTGTTTGGCTTTAAGTTCGAATACCAATTTCTATCTACCATGGGTAAGTATAAGATTGAATTAAATCCCGACCTAGCTCAAGAGTTTGAAATTATTGATGAAAAGATTGAAAAGGAAATCGCAAAGAAATTAGCTAGTAAGCCTAAAATAGAACTTGAAGAAACCTTAGCAGCAGGTGGTGAGCTAACCAGAAAACAGTTTAGGAAGCTTATTAATAACTACGAAAAAGAAGAGCGTAAAAATGAGAAAGAACCTTTAGTGCAAGGGAATTATTCTTTTAAAATTGATTCCCTTGCTAAAAAATCCGATTCTACTTATTGGGCGAAAATACGACCTGTACCTTTAACCACCTACGAGCAAAAAGGGTATCATAAAATGGATAGCGCAACTGTAGCAGAAAAAGAGGAAGCAGAAGGCGATACACTAGTTACCAATAAACACGATGGGTTTAGACCGATAGATGTATTACTTGGCTATAATTTTAAATTAGGGAAAGCTGATAAATTAAAGTATTATGCTCCTTGGCAATCTTTAAATTTTAACACAGTGGAGGGCTATAACTTTGGTGTTAAATTTAAATACACGCATACATTTAAAAATAAAACAAAACTATTTGTTCTGCCACAGGCCAAGTATGGCTTTTCGAGCACCAAATTATATGCTAGATTAAAGACAGAGTATAGGTATGGGCCTATTTATAGAAGAAGTAGTCTGCGATTGAGTGGAGGGTATTATACCAAGCAATTAAATAATAACAACCCAATAAATCCTCTTGTAAATTCAATTACAACGTTATTGTTTCATCAGAATTACATGAAGCTCTATGAGTCAACTTTTATTAATGCTTCTAGCGATGGCTATTTTTCTGATAAGTTGAGCTATTCTGCTGGCGTACTGTACGAAAAAAGAACGCCATTATACAATACAACTACACACGGATGGTTTAATACAGAAGGAGAATACACACTTAATGCTCCCGAAAATATTGAACTAGGAGCAACTAGTTTTGATGAAACCACCGCTTTTATTACTAGTTTAGGGCTGTCTTATAAGCCTTGGCTTAGGTATAGGGTGCGTAATGGAAAAAAACGGGTAATCAACTCTTCGTCTCCAACTTTTAATGCTACTTTAAAACTAGGCTTGCCTTTTTCAACTATACCATCCGATTTTCAACATCTAGAGCTTGGTTATAAGCAGAGCTTTAAACCAGGTATACGTGGTCAGTTTTTTGTAGATGTTCGGGTTGGCTCCTTTTTAGGATCTGATCCTACTAATTTTATTGATTATGCACATTTTGCAGGCAATGAAACTCCTTTTTTAATGGAGAACCCAGTAGGGAGTTATCGTTTATTGCCTTACTATTTGTATAGTACAGCAGATAAATATGCTACGGCTCAGGTGCTTTATCAATTTAGAAAGTTTTTATTTACCCAATTGCCTATTTTAAGAATGACAGGTGTAAAAGAATTGGCCTATGTAAGCTATTTAGCAACACCTTCTTCGGGTAATTATATAGAAGTTGGGTATGGTTTAGATAATCTCTTTCGCATCCTTAGGCTCGAGGCTGCAGCTTCCTTTATAGATGGCGCCTATAATGGGGTTGGATTTAAAATTGGCGTTGCAACAAGTATTACTACGGGCGATGGAGAAATTAATATAGGGTTTTAAAAGTTTCTAGACAATAACTAGCACTTAACTAATAATTAACAAGATAAACCGGAGATGTTTTTATAAGAGGGTTAAAATTTGTAGTTTTATTGGATAAGGATAAATAACCAAATTTACAATGAATAGAAATTTATTTAATTCCTTGTTTGCAATATTAGTTGTAACGGAATGTGTGTTAGTCTATTTAGACGGGAAAAACATGGGAATTTTGTTATTCTTTGCAATAAGTATACTCGTGATTTTAAGAAGGGTATATCTTAACATGACACCTTGGTGGGGTGGTGGTTTTAGGGATATTCCAAAGTACTTTAGAAACCCATAAAGAAATACTAAAGCTAAGTGCTCAATTTTGCATATAAAGAAAAAATAGCAACAGATGAAAAGATCAGGAAAAATATATTTTTGGGTATTAATGCTTATTATTTATGCATTAGGTGTTTTAGCTTTTATGTTTATAGGTTATGGTTATAAAGATTTGCCTCCAAATTCTTCATTGCAAAATTCTGTAATTATTAAGTCTCTATTACAGGGAATCATTCCATTTTTTTTCCTTATATATTTTTTTATTAAAGTAAATAAAAGGAGTGTTTAAATACCATAATATTTTTCCATCAAACATTGATGAGTAAGTGGAGAAAAAAAATATCGCTACTGATTTGATTAATATGCGTGTGAGCATCAGACTTTAAGAAATGACTTGCTTGAGTTCAAAATAATCATAAAAAAAGCCCTCCAATTATGAAGGGCTTTTTTTATGATTATTTTGAAGAAGGAATACTTTACCTTTTAAACCCTAAGGCACTACCCCCGCAATACGAGGTAGAGTTATCAAAAGTATAAGTAAGGTAGTAAATGCCTGTTCGTTGGCAATTAAACACAATAGCTTGCAATTGTTGCCCATTAACCACACTGGTAGCCAACTGCTTTCTGGTTGCATCGTACAGCGTAACTACTAAGCCTTCATTGCCACCATCTGCAGAACAGAGGTTTACCATATACATGGTGCCTTTCGCAAATGGATAGGAATATTCTACTTTTTCTAAACGGCCACCTCTTCCATTAATTTCATAGCTTTTTAAAAAGTGAAATCCTCCAGCTAATTTTGGTATACAAACCTTAACACTTTCGGTTGGCGTACATTGTGCTTGCGACCCCTCATTAATAAGAACAAGGGCAATAACAAATAGTAAATATTTAAAAATTTTCATGCTCGATGGTAAATATTAAGAGGTTAATTTAGTTCTTATTGTTTCTATTACACGGTCAATCTCTTTTACATTTTCTTGTGTAATATGTACGGTGCTTTTGCTGTTATCAATAATCATAAGTACACCACCAACTATTTCTGTAGTTGGTTCTGCGTAGGTATATGTTATTTCTATATTGGCATATGCTTCTTTAAGCGTAAGCATATCTTCGTATAGTTCTTTAATGTTAGGATCTGTTTCTGCATAAAAACTCATTAGCAACATTATGTTTTCTAAGATAATTTTTTGCTCCCCAATTCGCTCTGCTAAAGAAGTTATTTCTGGATTATCAATCGACATTTGGCAGTTGATATGAACAGCTTCCATCCATCCACCAACTAAAAACAAGATGCTTAAATTTGCTCTTTTGTTTTCTTGAAGGTATCGGTTAATAGCATTAAAATTCTGTGTGGTTATTAGCATAATCGAATCCAAATTATCGTTATTCGTTGCTAATCTGCCAATCAATCTAATATTAAAAAATTGGCCAATATTAAGGTCGTCAGCTAATTCTTTAACCGATTTCATATAAGCTAAACCTTCTTGGTTTTTATTAAATATGTTGGTGTAAATTAGATCTGTACCATAAATACCTAAGTTAATTGCACGTTTAAATGTGGTGTTATACTTAGATACATTATCTGGATTGCTCAAAATAGTTTTATCATAATCAGAACCAGAATCCTTCATTAACATAGATATTTCTATCGGTGCGGGAATCTGCATTAAAATATCGTTTATTGTTTCTTCTGATATTGCTGGAGCATCAACGGCCTCATCAAGTTCAGATAAAAAAGCATCTGCATCATCTTTTTTATCCGAGCCACAAGAACTTAGCGATAGCACTGCTATGGCAAGTAAAAATGGGAGATAATTTTTCATTTGTTTTCGTTTTGTTCGTAGCTAACTATAAATAATTAGTCTAATTAGTTTTTAAATTTACCTACTTTTTTTTAATCTTAATGTTGCCAAGAGAATTAATTAATTTTGCCAACCATTCAAAGTACAATGCAATATACAACCCAAACGACATAAACCATATTACAAATATGTTAAACCAGTAGGTGTCGAATGTTCGGCCTAAAAGAGGTTTGCTTGGTGCATAAAAATGGGTTCTATAGTCTAACACATTACTTGTATGATATGTTGTATTAAAGATTGGGTCAATTCGTTGTATTAATCTGTTTTCGTGAATGATAGTTCGGTCCTCGGCATTAACTCTACGTACTAAATCTGCCAACGACTGATTGAAATATTTGGATTTATACTCCCCAATATTATAATCATCTTTCTTGTTTAAATAGTTAATCAACTTCTCCTTATCCTGCGTAACCTTATTATATGCATTAAAATTGAAGTCCTCTAAAGCGTTTAAATATGATTTAATGGCAGGAATGGTTGCCTCAGAATAGTTCGACCAAGTAGTTAAACTGTCAAGTGTTTTGCTCGAATACCCTTTTAATGGCTGCTGATCTTTAATTATGTTATTAATTATCAGCATTTTATTTTCCTGAAGTTGGGTAGAGTCTGATTTTCTTATTTCAGAAACTAATCCACTCGTAATTGGCACTACATACGCAGTAACAAAATTTGCTTGAGAAGATTTTTTATCAAGTTCAAAATAAGTGTTTTCATACAGGTTATTTTTTGCCAGTTCAACAGTCATTGCCTCAAATGCCCACCTCGAAGCCATAATATCAGCTACTAATGGCACTTTTTCTTTAGAGCTAAGGGTGTCATTTAATTTATCAAATTCGAACATTAAACCAGATAAAATCATTTGTGGGATCAATATTATTGGAATAAGAATATACACCGTTACAGCTGAATTAAATGCCGATGAAACGTTTAACCCTACCATATTGGCAAAGAATGAGATGCTAAATAATATGAGCCACATGCTCAACGTCATACCATGTATTTCTAAAATTAGATTGCCTACAAAAACAAACGAGAAGGTTTGAACAGAAGACATTACCAATAGTATTAACATCTTAGACATTAAATAACTATTTCTATTTAAGTTAAGGAACGATTCTCTTCTTAATATTTTTCGATCTTTAATAATTTCCTCTGCACTAACAGATAAGCCCATAAATAAAGCCACGATGATGCTCATTAAAATAAACACAGGTAGATTATCATTAAACAAATAACTATAGCCATCAGAAGATGGTGTGTTGGTGTATTTAATGATAAAAGCTAAGATAAAAGCTAGTAATGGTGCTTCCAACAAGTTAATAGCCAAGTATTGGGTGTTTCCAATTTTAGACTTAACGTCTCGCATTGTAAAAATTAATGCTTGCTTAATTTTATTCGGTATGCGAAGTAAGTTGGGTGGAGGAGATGTTACTTCTTCCACTTTTGGAATGTTGAAACGTTCTTCAAAATGCTCGTTCCATTGAATTGGTGTTACTTTTCGTTTATTGGTTAATTGCCCATATTCATCTACCACTTGGGCTTCTATAATATTAAATATTTGCTCAGGATTAACATTGCCACAATTAGTACATTGCCCTTTAATCCTATCTACTTGGTGGGTAACTTCCTTAAAATAAGTTACTCCTTCCACTGGGTTTCCATAATAAACTGGAAATCCGCCTGTATCCATAATGTACATTTTATCGAACATCTTATAGATATCAGACGAAGGTTGGTGGATAACCACAAAAATCAGCTTTCCTTTTATGGATAATTCTTTTAAGAGATCGATTACATTTTCAGAATCTCTTGAGGAAAGCCCAGAAGTAGGTTCATCTACAAATAACAATGCAGGCTCTCTAATAAGCTCTAGCGCTATGTTAAGGCGTTTTCGTTGCCCTCCACTAATGGTTTTTTCGAGCACATTACCTACTCGTAAGTCTTTGCGTTGTTCAAGCCCAAGGCTAGCGAGTATATCTATTACTCTTGTATGAAGTTCTTCTGGTGATAAATCATCGAAGCAAAGTTTTGCGTTATAATACAGGTTTTCATAAACAGTAAGTTCCTCTATAAGTAAATCATCTTGCGAAACATAGCCAATAACACCTTGTATTTTGTCTTTTTCTAAGGCCGTATCTATGCCATTAATTTTAATACTGCCTTTGCTCGGCTTTTCTAAGCCTGCAAGTACATTAAGTAAAGTTGTTTTACCCGCACCCGAAGCGCCCATGATGCCAATTAATTTGCCTGGCCCTTCATGTATGTTAATATCGTGTAAGCCAATGGCGCCATTAGGGAATTTAAACTCCACATGGTCGGCAATAAATGATAATTCGGTGGCTTTATAATCAGGGTTAAAATTGGTAACAATATCGCTGTAATAAAGTGCATCGCCTGCGGGCATTTTTACCGTGCTACCATTCGAGAATATATACGCTCCATGGGCGTTCATAATAAACCCGTTAAGGTTTAATTCATCTTGACCTATGTACTTTACAAAGTACATATCAACGCTATTAATTTTTAGGAAAATAAGTATTCCATCCAAATTAGAATATAAAAAACGGTTGTTAGGGTCTTCCTCTTCGGGTATATTTCGGGCAGCTTGAATAATGGTTGGAGTATTAAATTCCTTCTCTATACCGTCAGTTCCATAAAAAACAAACTGTCGTATTATTTCATATTCATCTTTTTCGAAGTTGAAAACTTCCGCAACTGTATCTAAAATGCCAAGTTCTGTTTCAGTTATTTCATCATCGGCTTTTACAAGCTCCATGATTTTTATGAGTACTACTATTTTTTGGCGTTGTGTAAGTGTTTTATTTATTTTTCTACAAAGGCCAAGAATTCGCACCGAATCCTTCATTGAAGTTCGCTGCTTCTCTTTCTTTTCACCACCGTAATCAACCAGTTTATCGTAAAGCTCTAAATACTCTTTTATAGAGTCTTGATCTAGCTCTTGATTAAAAAATCTAATTACATATTCTCGCTCTTCCTCTTTAACGCCACCATCTTGTTTAGAAAATATGGCAAATAATTGGGTTAACGCCTTTAGTATCTCTTCACTCACTTTTTATAAGTTTTACTTTACAATACACTAATCTACAAATATTGAACAATTTGCCTTTATATTCTCTGTTTCATTTAACAAATTATTATGGAGGATTCATTTATCCTTACCTAAATAGATGTAGTATATTTGACAAAAATATAGCCATGTTAAAAGCATCTATCGGAGATAATACATATGAAATTGACATTGAAAAAGAAAATGTTACAGTAGATGGCGAGCACTTTGATTTTGATTTGGCAAAATTGAGTGCGGGGAAATACCATGTAATATCTTCAAATGCATCTTATTCTGTTGAGTTGGTAAAGCTTAATAAAGAAAGTAAACTGGTGGATATTAAGGTTAATAATAAGGTGTACCAAGTAGCCTTAAAAGATAAGATGGATGCCCTCTTAGAAAAATTGGGGATGGATAGTGTTGTTGAGGCCAAAACCATAAACTTAAAAGCACCGATGCCTGGTTTGATTTTGGATATTGCGGTTGAAAAAGGTCAGAAAATAGTGAAAGGAGACAAATTGTTGATTCTTGAAGCTATGAAAATGGAGAATGTTATTAAGGCAACTAGCGATGCCGTTATAGAGGATATTAAGGTGAATATTGGAGATAGTGTTGATAACGGACAAATTCTTATGAGTTTTGAATAGTTATAAGAAACACCTTATTATATATTTGAGCAAAATTTGAAAAAAACCATGTATGGCCTATAAAAGGATTTTACTAAAACTTAGCGGAGAAGCATTAATGGGCGATAATCAATATGGTATTGATGCCAACCGTATTGAGCAATACGCCAAAGAAATTAAGGAAGTACAAGAGCAAGGGGTAGAAATAGCCATTGTAATTGGTGGTGGCAATATTTACCGTGGTGTTGATGCCGAACGTACTGGCATAGATAGAGTGCAAGGCGATCATATGGGTATGCTTGCAACTGTAATAAATGCAATGGCCTTACAGAGTATTTTAGAAAAAAATGGAATGTACACTCGCTTAATGAGTGGTATTAAAATGGAACAAGTTTGTGAACCTTTTATAAAAAGAAAAGCAGTAAGGCATTTAGAAAAAGGAAGGATAGTAATTTTTGGCGCTGGTATTGGTAACCCTTATTTTACAACCGATTCTACTGCTAGTTTACGTGCTATAGAAATGCAAGCAGATGTGGTGCTTAAAGGAACTAGAGTAGATGGTGTTTATACCGAAGATCCTGAGAAAAATCCTGATGCTATTAAATATGATGAACTTAGTTTTCAAGAAGCATATGAGAAAGGGTTAAATATCATGGATATGACGGCTTTTACCTTGTGCCAAGAAAATAACTTGCCAATTATTGTTTTTAATATGAATAAACCTGGTAACCTTCTTTCCATTATTAAAGGAGATAAATCAGGAACCTTAATAAAATAAAGCTATGGAAGAGATTCAAATGTACCTTGACGAGGCCATTGAAAAAATGAATAGTGCTGTAAGCCATGTAGAAGATGAGCTCATAAAAATTAGAGCAGGTAAAGCCATGCCTAACATGCTTGATGGTGTAAAAGTGGAGTATTATGGTGCCAAAACTCCTTTAAATCAGGTGTCGAGTGTTACAACGCCAGATGCCAGAACATTAATGATTAAGCCGTTCGAGAAAAGTATTATTCAAGAAATTGAAAAGGCCATTATTAATAGCGACCTTGGCTTAAACCCTCAAAACGATGGGGAGCAAGTAATAATTAATGTACCTGCTTTAACCGAAGAGCGCAGAAGAGAATTGGTGAAGCATACTAAAAATGAAGGCGAAAAAGGAAAAATTAGTTTAAGAAATTGCCGGCAGGATACTATACATGGTATTAAGGCATTAAAAGACGATGGTGTATCGGAAGATAATATTAAGTGGGGAGAACAAGAAGTTCAATTAGTATTGAACAAACACTCTAAAAAAATTGAAGAGCTTTTGGCTCATAAGGAAGAAGAAATAATGACTGTTTAATGGAATTAGAATTTAAAGATATTGCTGCTGTTTCCGGAAAGGGAGGCCTTTTTAAAATATTAAAACCAACAAAATCAGGGGTTATCCTTGAATCGTTGGATGATAAAAAATCGAGACTAGTCGCTACGGTGCATAATAAAATTTCTGTGTTAGAAGAAATTTCTGTTTACACGCATACGTCAGAAGGTACTACGCCTCTTAAAGAAGTGTTTTATACCATTCATAAGGAGTTTAAGGGAGATACTGGTTTAGATAAAAACTCTGATTCAGATGAACTAAAAAGTTTTTTCGGGCATATCTTAAAAGATTATGACGAAGAGCGAGTATACGTATCAGACATTAAAAAAATGGTGACTTGGTATAATGTGTTGGTGAAAGAGGCTCCTGGATTGCTAAAAAAACCAGCAAATAAAAAGAAAGATGCCTCAGCCAAAAAAGGCTGATAGCTTAATCCCTTTAGTAGAAATGACCAACAGAGATGTTGGTCTTTCTCTTTCCCCTTCGGTTGTTCTTACCGAAGACGATTTACGCAAAGAGCTTACACGAGCCGTTGCCTATTTAATTGATAAAGACTTTGAAAAGCTAATGCAAATCCTCTACAGGATTGATGTAAGCGAAATTAAGGTAAAGCAAGCCTTTGGCTTAGAGCAAGATGTAGCGGGTGAGATTGCCTCGCTAATAATTGAACGCGAGCGGCAAAAAGTAATTACTCGGGCAAAATATAGTGATTCATGAGTATTGAGCCGGAATACCCTTATGTTTATCAGTTACAGCTTGTTAAGCTAAAAAGATCGACTTGGATTTTGTTTGTTGTATTTTTTGGAGGGCTAGCTTTAGCAGTTGTGTTGGCTGTTATCGTTTCTCAGTATTTTTCGGCACTTATTTTTATTAGGTTTTTCTTTATTGGTGGCTTTATGTTGCTCTTTATGATATATGGCCATTTCTTTATGATAAAGTACCGCTCAAGCATATCATTTTTTGATTCCCACTTTGAGGTGGGCAAGGTCAGTTATAATTGGGATGACGTAGAGTGGTTTGCTATTAATAGAGGGGGTAAGTTTTCACTCGGGCTAGCAGTTGGGCTTAAGGGAGGAAGTAAAGAAATTGGAATTTTTGTAGCAAGCAAAAGCGGAAAAAATGTAGATGAGTGTGTAAATATGATGGTGACTTTTGAAGATATTATTCATCAAAAATCTATACAAACGAGAAACTATTACAATACACCCAAGTGGAGGCTGTTAGCCAAATTGCTTATTCTAAGCAATGTATTGCCTTTAACAATGTTATTATTTGGCAATGTTGAAACCGGCATTATGGTTACGATAACTTTAAGTTGGCTGTTTATAAGCTTAATAGCACCAATAATAATATATGCAAATCAGGACTAGTAAACAGCCCTACTTTATTTGACTGTAACTTCAAAAGCTAACACGCGGGAGTGCAACCCCACATTAATTACCTTTAATTCCCCATTGGGGTACCTGCTTTTTAAAAAGTTCTGCATTTCGTGCTGAGAACGAATAGGATTATAGTGCAGCATTTTTGCCCAATCTTTATGGCTTACTAATTTTTGCAAATTATGGTAAAATACTGGGTGCCGTTTACGATCGAGGTAATGATTTAATTTGCTTTTTGCAAAACTTGGCAATTCTTTAAGTTGTAATGGAGCCGTTACCATATCAATAATAATTAGGGTGCCATTTGGTTTAAGTACTCTATTTATTTCTTCTATCATTAAGTCCCAATCCAGGTATCTAAAAGAGAGTAAAGAAGTAATTACATCAAAAGAGTTGTCGGCAAAAGGGAGGTTTGGAGAATCAATTTTCTTGAATTGGATATGCTCATTTCCCTTATTTAAATTATTGGCATGTGTTAGTAAGTTTACAGAAGCATCTACTCCAATGCCTTTTGCTATTTTGGGAGCAAATTCTTTTAATAAGGCTCCATTCCCACAACCAATATCCAGCATGTTTATATCTTCTGATGTTGGGAAATGGCTTAAAATCCAGTTAAATTCATCCTTTCTTACTTTTATATCCTTAAAAGTATTGGCATATAGCTCTGCAACTTTATCATAGCTGGTGTCTGCTTCTTCAGTGGTAGGAGAGAACTTTTTAAGCGGCTCAGGTTTTACAAATCCAAGTCTCTTTTTTAATGAAGTTAACACACCGTGCGATTTTAACCCGGGACTACCGAACACATAAAGATTTCTATCCTTTTTAGAAAGTGCAGGATGGGAAAATCTATTTTTCTTAGCAGAAAAAGTGGTGTACCAATGATATCCAAAAGTTTCTACCTTTTGTACTTGTGCAAAATAGGGCGCAAACCAACGGGCGGTTCTGCATGCATGAAATACAGCTTTTGCCCCTTTAGCAAAAGGGATTTTAAGATTTTTTAGCTCGTATGGGCTAAATTGTTCTGGGTACTCCTCGGTGCCAAACATAGGGCCATACATGCCAGAATGTCCTATAAAATGGAGTTCAGATATTTGCTTGTTTTTTAATGTTACTGCCGAAAATACAGAAACTAATTCTTCCTTAGAGTTTACCTCCTCCATATTAACAGAAGTTGTTAATCCTTGTTTTTCTGCAGCCAATGTTTCGGCTACCAGTTTAAATTGGCTTCCTCCTTTTTTATAAAGCGTTGTGTAAATAATAAGAAGAATTGGCTGTTCCAATTTTGCTTATTTAGAAAGCATATCTTTTGCGCGCTCCACCATTTCTTTAGAGCCAATAAAAAATGGGGCTCGTTGATGAATATCTGTTGGTATAATATCCATAATACGGTTAATTCCATCGGTTGCTAAGCCACCGGCCTGTTCTGCAATAAATGCAAGAGTATTACATTCGTAAATTAAACGAAGTTTTCCGTTAGGGTTGGCTGCAGTAGAAGGGTAAATGTAAATTCCTCCCTTTAATAAGTTTCTATGAAAATCAGCTACAAGTGAGCCAATATATCTGCCTGAAAAGCCATTATCTCGGCAATCTTCAATGTAATTTTTTACCCCATCAGTAAAGCTATTATAAGAACCTTCGTTCACAGAATAAATTTTTCCGCCATCTGGGATTTGCATATTAGCATGAGATAGAAAATATTCGCCTAAACTTGGGTCGTAGGTAAATCCATTTACACCCATACCTGTAGTAAATACGAGCATAGTAGAAGACCCATAAAGAATGTAACCAGCAGCAACTTGGTTTCTGCCTGGCTGTAAAACATCTGCTTGAGTAATTGGAGTGCCCACTTCTGAAATTCTTCTATAAATAGAAAAAATAGTGCCAATAGATACATTTACATCAATGTTGGAAGAGCCATCTAAAGGGTCGATAGCAATAATATAACTAGAGTTGTTATTTACTTCAATAATTTTATCTTCTTCTTCTGAAACAATGGCACAGACTTCGCCACCTTTGGTTAGAGCCCTAGAAAATCGAATATTAGCTAATACATCTAATTGCTTTTGGTCTTCGCCTCCCGT
>CAZDQR010000066.1:0-12683 GCA_964507315.1 uncultured Roseivirgaceae bacterium | reverse complement strand
GTATGTGCTCTTTGGGGTCCATTACATGGTGGTGCTAACCAAGCAGTAATCGAAATGCTTGAACAAATACAAGAAGATGGCGGAGATACAAGTAAATGGATGGCGAAAGCAAAAGATAAAGACGATCCTTTCCGCTTAATGGGCTTTGGACACAGGGTTTATAAAAACTTTGACCCAAGAGCTAAAATTATTAAGAAAGCTGCCGATGATGTGCTAGCTAAATTAGGAGTTAATGACCCAATTCTTGATATAGCTAAAGGCTTAGAAGAAGAGGCTTTAAAAGATCCTTACTTTGTAGAAAGAAAGCTTTATCCTAATGTTGATTTCTACTCAGGTATTATTTATCGAGCTTTGGGAATACCTACCGAAATGTTTACAGTTATGTTTGCATTAGGTCGTTTACCAGGTTGGATTGCTCAATGGAAAGAAATGAGAGAAAATGGAGAGCCAATTGGTCGTCCACGTCAGGTCTACGTAGGTAGTAACGAAAGAGGTTACGTACCTATGAACAAACGATAGATTTAAATTAAGAATATAAGTTGTTGGGTGGTCATTTAGCTTTGGCAACCCAACAACTTTTTTTTATACAACACAATTATGGCAACCCAAGAAGAATTTGATAAAGCAGTAGTTAGATCAAAAGAGCTAACTAAACGACCAAGTAACGAAGATTTACTAAAGTTATACAGCCTATTTAAACAAGGCACAGAAGGCGATGTTACTGGAGAGCGCCCAGGAGGGTTCGACTTTAAAGGAGCCGCAAAGTTTGATGCTTGGACAGCCATTAAGGGCACATCAAACGAAGACGCCAAACAACAATATGTAGCTTTAGTAAATCAATTACACGCTAACGAGTAATGAAATTATTCTATCAACCAGATATAATGCAGGGGGCTAACTTCTTAACCGAAGAAGAGTCTAAACATTGCATTAAAGTACTTCGGCACACTGTTGGAGATCGCTTAGATGTGGTTGATGGAACTGGTACAAAATTTAAAGTTAGAATTACAGAAGCTAACCCTAAAAAAACTTGTTTTGATGTGATTACGCATCAGCGTAAAGAAGATCTCCCCTACTACATTCATATTGCCATTGCACCCACTAAGCAAATTGAACGTACTGAGTGGTTTTTAGAAAAAGCCATTGAAATTGGAGTTGATGAGATTAGCTTCTTTTTTGGTCGTCATTCTGAACGTAAAAACATTAATTTAGAGCGAATGCATAAAAAGGCTATTTCAGCCATGAAGCAATCGCTAAAGTACCAATTGCCAATTATTAAGCTTTACCAAGATTTACCAAGTTTAATAAGTCATGTTCCAGAAAAGCAATCAAAATACATCGCATATGTAGATTTTGATAACCCTTGCCAATTAAAGGATGCTGCTGCGATAAAAGAGAACTCCATTGTTTTAATAGGCCCAGAGGGCGATTTCAACAAAACTGAACTCGAGTTAGCGTTAGAAAAAGGGTTTAAAAAAGTAAGTTTAGGCCCTAGTAGGTTACGTACAGAAACTGCCGGATTAGTCGCTTGCCATACTTTGAATTTAATGAATAATTAAGTTTAACAATTACCAATTGTCAATGTACAATTATGTAAATGAAAAACATATTGCTGATAATTGCACATTACTAATTGATAATTTCTACATATGGTATTAAACTACATTTGGATTGGCTTTTTTCTCATCGCTTTTATTATTGGATTAGCACGACTTATTTTTTTAGGAGACGTTGATATTTTTCCTTTGATGTTTAATTCCATTATGGATTCTGCCAAAACAGGGTTTAATATTTCATTAGGCTTAACTGGCGCTATGACCTTATGGCTTGGCATTATGAAAATAGGCGAAAATGGAGGTATCGTCAGCATATTTTACAAATTAACTGGCCCTCTCCTTCGTAAGCTTTTCCCTAGCCTACCTGCAGATAGCAAAGCCTTTGGCCCTATGATTATGAATGTATCGGCAAATATGATGGGGCTCGATAATGCCGCCACTCCCCTGGGCCTTAAAGCCATGGAGGAAATGCAAGTACATAACCCCACAAAAGACACAGCTTCTGATGCCCAAATAATGTTTTTAGTGCTTAACACTTCAGGCTTAACTATTTTACCCATAAGCGTAATGGTGGTTCGTGCACAAATGGGTGCAGCGGACCCTTCAGATATATTTATCCCTACCCTATTAGCCACCTATTTTGCCACATTAGCAGGTATAATCATTGTTTCTATTTATCAAAAAATAAACTTATTTGATAAAGTAATTTTAGGATATTTAGGAACCTTAACTGTGCTAATCGCTGGCTTCATTTGGTATTTAAGTGGCTTACCGCGTGAACAAGTATCAACTATTTCAGCAGTAGCTAGTAACCTTATTCTATTTTCTGTTATCATCAGCTTTATTCTTTTAGCAGTTTATAAAAAAATAAATGTGTACGAATCATTTATAGATGGCGCAAAAGAAGGGTTTTCCATAGCAGTTAAAATTATACCCTATTTAGTAGCGATGTTGGTTGCTGTTGGCGTTTTTAAGGCTTCAGGTGCATTAACTTATATAGTAGATGGCGTAAAATGGGTAGTATTAGCCACGGGTATAAATGCTGATTTTGTAGATGCTCTACCCACTGCATTTATGCGCCCATTAAGCGGAAGTGGAGCTAGAGGCATGATGGTTTCAACCATTGAAACCTTTGGAGTAGATTCCTTTGTAGGAAGACTTTCAAGTGCAATGCAAGGCTCCACAGAAACAACCCTATACGTTATTGCCGTATATTTTGGAGCAGTAAGTATAAAAAGAACTAGGTATGCAATTACTGCTGGTCTTTTTGCTGATGTAGTTGGCATTATCGCGGCTATTCTTATCTCCTATATGTTCTTTCATTGATCATTACCCCCTATCGATTAGTTCTATTTTTTATTTTATTAAATGTAAACTAAAGTATATTAGTGGGTATTACTAAAATGATTTTATAATGAATAGATTTCTCCCTCATTTAATAGCCATAATTACCCTTATTGGCTGCAACCAAGCTGCAACTACCGATACTACCATTCCTATATTAGATGGCAGTAAAATTGCCGAGCATATTAAAATTCTTTCTTCAGATGAATACGGAGGCAGAAAACCATTTACTGAGTTTGAGACTAAAACCATTACCTATTTAGAGAATCAATTTAAAGAGATGGGTGTGCAGCCAGGTAATGGCGATTCCTATTTTCAAAAAGTGCCTATGGTTGAGATAGAATCAACTAATATGTCAGCATTAAAAATTACAGGCGAAAATTTTGCTAAAGAATACCAATATAAAACTGAATTTGTTGCTCTTACTAGAAGAGTGACAGATCACATCGAAGTTGATAATTCAGAGCTCGTGTTTGCAGGTTTTGGCATTATTGCACCTGAGTATAATTGGGATGATTATGCCAATTTAGATGTAAAAGGGAAAACAGTATTAGTGTTAGTAAACGACCCAGGGTTTGGGTCAGATGATGCATCCTTTTTCAAAGGAAATGCGATGACCTATTATGGGCGTTGGACGTATAAATATGAAGAAGCAGCACGCCAAGGTGCTACAGGAATTATTATTGTACATGATACTAAGCCTGCCAGTTACCCTTGGGGGGTTGTTGAAAATGGTTGGACAGGCGCTAACCTATATTTAAAAGCAGAAGACAATAATGAAAGTCGCTGTGCATTTGAAGGATGGATAAGTTTAAATACCGCTAATGAGTTATTTATAGCCAGTGGTAAAGAAGATTATAATTTTACTAAAGAAGCTAAGCAACCCGGTTTCGAAGGATTTCAAATGAATTTATCCGTATCCCTTTCATTTACAAACACAACAAAATTTTCAGAATCTAATAATGTAGCAGGCATAATAAAAGGAAGTGAAAAACCAAACGAACTAATTATGTATTCAGCACATTGGGATCATTTGGGTACAGGCACAGCCATTGATGGAGACTCTATTTATAATGGCGCTATAGATAATGCCTCTGGCACAGCTGTTTTATTAGAAATTGCACGAGCATTTGCATCGGGAGCCCAACCAAAGCGATCTATTTTATTTTTGGTAGTAACGGCAGAAGAACAAGGCTTATTAGGCTCAGCCTATTATGCTGAAAAGCCCATCTACCCTACTAAAGAAACCGTGGCAGTAATTAACATGGATGCCTTAATGGCCATTGGCGAAATGAAAGATTTAACAGTGGTTGGTCATGGCCAATCAGAGTTGGATGATATTGCTGAACATTTTGCCACGCAGCAAGGTAGATACATCATGCCAGATCCTGAGCCAGGTAGTGGCCACTTCTTCCGTTCAGACCATTTTAGCTTTGCCAAAGTAGGCATACCTGCATTATATGCGGCAGGCACTTATGAGCACATGACCAAAGGTGTTGCCTATGCCAAAGAAAAATCGGAGCATTATGTGGCCAATGATTACCACCAACCATCAGATGAATATGATGCAAATTGGGATATGGGAGGTATGGTATTAGATGGCACGCTTTTTTATCAAATAGGCAATCAATTAGCCAATGATATCTCCTCTTGGCCAAAGTGGAAAAAAGGATCGGAGTTTAAAGCAATAAGAGAAGAAAAATAAAATTATTTTATTGCAACTTTATCCTAGTTTTATTGACCTTACCTTTGGATGAGTCTTAATCTCAAAGAATTTGAACACTTATTCGACCAATATTTTGAGTCGATTAAAAACTTTGTTTATTATAAAACAGGCAATACATCGGTTGCCGAAGATATTGCACAAGAATCTTTTATTAAATTATGGGAACTTAAGGATAAAATTAAACAAGAAACAGTTTCTAGCTTACTCTACACCATCGCTTCTAACCTTGCTATTAATCATATTAAGCACCAACAAGTAGTATTCAGTTTTGTTAATAAACAGACCATTCAACCTTATGCAGAAAGCCCACAGCAAGTACTTGAAGAACAGGAATTTAAGGATAAATTAGAAAGTGCAATAGGAAGCCTGTCCGAAGCACATAGAACAACTTTTTTAATGAATAGAATAGAACAAATAACCTATTCTGATATTGCTTTAAGACTTAATATAAGTATAAAAACAGTAGAAAAACGAATTAGTGTTGCAACCAAACATTTATTCAAAGAATTAGGGCACAAACTATAACCCAATAGACACTTTAAAATCTTTTGAAAGTAAAGTGCGTATTTAATTTCTGCTCAATTATCTTAGTAGCTAATGCGCATTAATGTCTCAATTTTATTATTTACACTTATTCTAAGCATAAATACCTATGCTCAAAATAAACACGGAACAACCTCCATAAGTGTGAATTTTGAGCATATAACTTTGGCAAATGCACTCTCAAGCATTACTGAAAAGTATAATATTGCAATTGCTTATAATGCCAATGAAGCTAGCAAATTTTACGTAAGTGCCGATTATAAAAACATTCCAGTAGATCAAGTGTTAAATCAATTGGCCGCTAATGCAAAAATGGAAGTTGCTAGGGTTAACGAAGTCTATGTAATTAAACCATTAAACAGCAATGCTGAAGTTGATATTTTTAGTATTTCAGCTAAAGTTGAGGATGTCAATTCGGGTGAACCTCTCCCCTATACTTTAGTAAGTGTTTCTGAAGAACAAGTGTTTTCAACAACGAATGCAAGAGGCATTTTTAGTCTTATAGATATCCCGACCAACTCGATCCTCCTTTTTAATTATTTGGGTTATAAAGACACATTAATTGCAGCTAGCAATATAAAAACTGTAATTAAACTAACACCAGACCCTAGCTTGTTAAAAGAAGTAATTGTAAAAGATCAAGGATCAAATACTATAATATATGGCGAAGAAACGAGCAAAATCACCTTTAATCCTTCTGCATTAGACCGCTTGCCTGTATTGGGCGGTAACGATGTTTTTAGGGCTTTACAGCTTCTACCAGGTGTTAGCGGCACCAACGAAACGTCTTCTGGCTTAGTAGTTAGAGGTAGTTCTCCAGACAAAAATCTAGTTTTACTTGATGGCTACTCTCTTTACCATGTTGATCATTTTTATGGCATTTACAGTGCGTTTAATTCTAAAGCCATAAAGAATATACAATTATATAAAGGGGGTTTTTCTGCAAAATATGGTGGCCGATCAGCCAGTGTTATGGTACTAACCGCCAAGGATGGTAACCGTAGTAAATTTTCGGGCGATATAGGGATTAATTTTGTAGATATTAATGGAGTATTCGAATTTTCACTTTCACCAAAAATCACGGTAGTTGCAGCGGCACGTAGATCTATAACTGATGTAGTTGAAAACTACCTCTTTAAAGAACTGTTTGATAAGGCAGTAGTTAATTCTGGTGATGCCAATAATGTATCTAGTCTAGATTATAAAGAGTTAAACCCCAATTTTAGTTTTGGTGATTTAAATTTGAAAGTAAGCTATCGAAAAAGTGATAAGGACAATTTCGCACTAAGCTTTTACTCTAGCAACGATAATTTAAGCTACGAGTATGTACAAAACATTGAGGATTTTGTAGAATACACCACCTCCGAAAGAAGCAGGTGGGGCAATGTTGGTCTTAGTGGCTCGTGGTCAAAGCAATGGAATAAAAAGATGAGTACCCAAGCGCAAATGGCATACTCATCCTATTACAACAATACGCAACTCGAAGACATTTATATCTTTAATGATACACTAGGCCTAGCCGATGAAGAGTATATTCAAGCACAGAATAATAATGTGAATGACTTTACTATAAAAATTGATAACCAATTTCAAACCTCTAAAAACTCACTCTTTAATTTCGGAATTGCTAATACATTAAATACAATAAACCTATCTTCTATTGTAGATGGTGAGGTTTTTCCGGTATTTAATCAAGAAGGTAATCAACTTCAATTTTATGCTGAGTACAGCCTATTTATTACACCGAAATTAGAAACGAGGGTTGGCCTAAGAGGCAACTATTTTAATTTAAGTAATAAGCTCTATTGGGAACCCAAAATTAATTTTAAATACACAGTTTTGCCTTGGATGATGCTAAAAGCCTCTTGGGGAGTAAACAACCAAATGATCTCTCGTGTTTTAAGGCTCGATTTATTTACCAGCAACCCCGATTTTTGGATACTTTCGAACCAAGATATTCCAGTTATAAATTCAAACCAATGGGCCGCAGGGGTTCATTTAAACTTCGATATTGCTAGCCTAGATATTGAAGGTTTTGTGACCAATACTTATGATGAAATTGAGTATTTACCATCACTTAGAAATTTTGATGTTGATGATAGTAATTTAGAAGATTTATATGCCATTGGTAACACAACAACTAGAGGCTTAGAGGTTATGATAGAAAAAGGAGTTGGCAATTACTCTGGCTGGATTAGCTATACTTTAAGCAACTCTTTAAACTTTTTTGACAATTTAAATGGCGGCAAGGCCTTTCCATCTAGGTTCGATCAGCGACACGAATTTAAGGTGGTTAATATGTATAATTATAAAGATTGGAATTTCTCGCTTATTTGGATTTATGGATCAGGTAAACCTTACTCAGCACCCGAAGGCAATTACTCACTAACCACATTAGATGGCTCAAACATTAATAACATTGCTTATTCACTCATAAATAATAAGCGATTACCCGATTATCATCGGCTCGATCTATCAACAACTTATAACTTTAAATTAGGGAATACAAAGGCCAAAGTTGGCTTATCAATCTTTAATCTTTACAATAGAAAAAATATAAAGTATAGAAGATTTAGTAAAATAACCTTTGATGAGAATGGCAATTTACTAAACACCGACAAATATGTTGTCACCGATGTTTTGCTCTTAGGAGTAACCCCAAGTTTATTTTTTAACTGGAGCTTTTAAACATGAATAAAATATTACAAACGGCCTTTTGCATAATGGCTGCTTCTTGTGCCTCACTAGAAACCCCCGATGCCTCCTTGGTAGTAGAAGCCTATATCTATGAAAACAACCCTATAGATAACATTAAAGTAAGCTTGGTTAACCCTATAGACAATCAGATAATTACAGAGACTGTTTCTGATATAGAGATCTATATTATGAATAGAAACATTAAGTACAAACTTAACATAGATGCAGACGGAACGTTTAAGGCAGATGATAAATTAAGGGTAAAGGAAGGAGAACAATACGAGCTACTAATATTATACAACGACCTAGAAATAACTGCTCAAACTACGGCTCCTCCTTCCCCTCAAGGCCTAATTGCTAATAAAGACACATTGTTTCGGAACAACTCATCTGATCTAATAAGAACAACTTGGAACAACCCTGATTCACTTTGGCATTTAGGAGTAATAAGTAACCTAAATCCTGAATCTCAAGATTTTCCTTTTAATAATTTCTTTAGCATTCCAACTCGAAAAAACCAATTAGAAATTTCTTCAAATAATGTTAATATTGAAGGGCCTGCTCATTTTATTCTTTATGGAATTACCGAAGAATATCAAAAATTATATCGCATATCAAGTTCCTCGATAGGATCTACAAATGCAGGAAATTTATCAAATGGCTTTGGCGTATTTTCTGCGTTTAGCAGCGATACATTAACTATTTATATTAAAGATAATTAAGTATAAAATTGAAGTAGGGTTTTGATAAGCTAAATTGTATAATAGTAAGAAGAACGATATTATGATGAACAAAGAACTTGATAATAAAATTAACCAAGTATTATCAGGATGGAATACTCCCTCAATTAATTCTAAAAAAGTAATTTGGAAAAATATTGAAGGGCAGTTAACTAACGAAAGTACCCTTATTATTTCTACCCATACATGGAGATGGCTTGCTGCTGCAAGTGTGTTTGCATTAGCAATTACATTTGGGCTATACAAAACCTCACAGGTAGAAATTAATGCACAGCAAGCAACAAATTTCACCTTACCAGATGGCTCTAAGGTTAGTTTAAATGCAAACAGTAGCGCTGCTTATAATTCTTTCAGTTGGTTATTTAAAAGATCAGTAACATTAAATGGCGAAGGTTTCTTTAAAGTTACTAAAGGAGAAAAGTTTAATGTAATCACTGCAAATGGAACAATTAGTGTTTTAGGAACTTCTTTTAATGTAATTACTCGTAAAAATAAGTTCCGTGTTGAATGCTTCACTGGCAGAGTTAGCGTAAACAATGGGGGTAATAGCACCATTATTACAAAAGGAGAATTAGTGAGCCAATCAAAAGATAATGTATTGGTAAAGGAAATTAATACACAAATAAACACTTCTCCTATTTGGCTTTCAAGCGATTACTCGTATAAGAATGAGTTATTAGCAACTGTTCTTAACGACATTTCGGCACATTTTGACATAAAAATTGAGAGATCCCACAAAATTGATAAACTTAGCTTTACGGGAGCCTGGAACCATTCAATGACCCTAGAGGAAGTGCTAAAAATAGTTTGCTTGCCTTTTAGTCTGGAATCAACGACCAAAAGCGAAACGAGTATCTCAATCGATTTTATTGAGGACTAAATTCTGAGTTACTAAAATTAGAATTCATACGATGTCCGATTCACTATTTAGCAATCCTAAACACTGCTCCGAATAAAATATCTGCTTCCCCAAAAACGAAAGCTTGACTTGCTTTATCAGATTTAGAAGCTGTAGTACGAATATTAGGCATGTGGATAAAGCCCCCTTTAAGCTCACCTTGTACAAAAAAGTACTTAAAGAAGGTCACGTTTAATCCTATTTTAACATCTAACCCGTAGCCTGCGAGGTTAAAATCATCATGCCGATCGTTGCCCATTAACTTAACATTAGTTTTAGGTAAAAGAATGCCTGCACCTACTCCTTCCGTAATGTTGATTTCAAGATTTTTCATTCCTTTATTAAAAACTTTTAAAAGGTCATCAACTCGACTCAACTCTACATTAATATAGTTTAGTCCATCCGTATGTTCAAAGGTTAAAAAATCTTCAGTTAAAACGATGTCATCATTAGAATATGTGTTAACAAATTCTTGTGGATTTGGCGCAGATATAGTGCCATTAATTTTAACGGTTTGGTCTTGCACCATCACATATTTCATATGGTCAACGCCTACAGAAACATTATAATGGTCATTAATAAAATACCCTATTTTAAAATTTGTTTGTGGAATTGTAATTAACCCAGGGTTAAGGTAAACAGCTGGATCCCAAGGAGATTGCCTATCTGTAGCTACTACATCTTTTAATTCAAAATCGTAACTATCTCCTCTAAATGAAATATCCGAATTGCTGTAAGCGGCTCTATTCCAGCCCCAATATATAAACCACTTCCCTTTATTATCGTGGGCATTATAATCAACTTGAGCTGCCTCTTGCGCCATTAGTGTAGAACTAGTAAACAACCCTAACAAGGTTATTAAAATTGCAATAAAACGTAACATATAATCGATGTTTAAAAAATAGTATTAAAGTGCAAAATTAGCCTTTTAATGGATTAAAGGTGAAGCACTTCTTTTAAAAATTTAATGGTTTCCAATTCAACAGCCTCAACATCTTTAGACCTTAAACTCGAAGCCATAGGATGCACGCCTACAGTAGGCAGTTCAACCAAACGTTTCTTATTCATATCTGTACCTAATGTTTCATTCATCCATCGCATAGCAGAAACTTTAACCGTTGGATCTTGGTGTTCTTCATCTTTATAATAAGCCAACGTAAGTGAAGGGCATATTACTTTTTCAAACACGTCCTCTTGCATTGTACTGGTAACCAGTTCTTGTAATTGTGGCAAGGCTTCTGTTTTATATTTTTCTGTCCAATATTGAGCAATATCGGGATCTACATGCCTTTTATTAACGATATAACCATTGGTTGCTGTTGCATTTAACATGGCTAGCCCCCAATGCATATTTAAAAGAAAGGCCAATGGATTGTTAATAGCTACATTAGGCGAATAATTAATAAGGGCTGTCACTTTATCAGGATAAGTTGCAGCTAACTTAAGTGCCAAAGTACCTCCTGTAGAAGTGCTCATTAGGATTACTTTATTACCAAGTTTTTCGCCAATGGCCAAAGCCAATTTAGAAGTTTCCCATAAGCTTTCTGGCGTCATATGCAATAAGTTGCTATCACTTTCTACGCCATGCTCACTTAAGCGTGCTAAGTAGAGGTTCATTCCAAATTTAGCAGCAATATCTCGATGCACGGGGTCTCCTTCCATCTGCGAAGCAGTAAAACCATGTAGGTATACAATCGACCACTCCGTTTTTTGATTGGAAGAATCTGCCCAAATAATTCTAGCTTCATTATTCAATTTAACGGCTGTATTAGACGATTCTGCTTTATTAATTGAATCTTCTAGCAAAACTAAATTAGAATTTACCAAAGGAAATTCCTTGCTATAAATAGGCGTATCAGGCTTAGAGCCAGTTAAATAAATGGTGGTAAGAAATAAAAACACCCCTATTATATATGATAGTTTTTTCATTTGATTACCCGCGTTGACTAATATTAAATTCTATGGTTCTACGTATTATACTAGCACGATTAATGGCTTCATCTACTTTAGGTCCACTATACATTTCCTTCACTGTTCCGGTAAATAACGCAATCCATTGGTCAAAATGTTCCGTAGTTAGCTTTTCTTTTTGATGAAGCTTAATATGCATACCCATTACATCTCCATTAAAACCTGGTTTGCCTAATAAAATGGCTTCCCAAAAGGCATAAATTTTAGGCATATGAGCATCCCAATCCAAATTTGCCACGTCATTAAATAAGTAAGCAATGGTATCATCTACTTTAACTTTTTCATAGAATGCGTCCAAAAATAACTTTACATCCTGTTCGTTTTCAATATCTCTCATCGTATTATCACTTCAAGTTCTTTAGTATCCAAATTTAATTTTTCATTCCGAGGAACGAGGAATCTTCTACAGTATTAATAAACATTCTATCATCTAGTTTACTTAAACCGTTCAAAAGCAGCTCTTTCCAGCATTTCCTGGTCATCGGGGTGCGATATCTCTATCAATCGCTTAGCTCTTTCTCTCAGCGTTTGAGCATATAAATCAACAATACCATACTCAGTAGCAATATAATGTACGTGAGCACGTGTGGTAACAACCCCTGCTCCTTGTTTTAAGAATGGAACAATTTTAGAAACTCCTTTTTTAGTACGTGTTGACATAGCAATGATTGGCTTGCCTCCTTCACTCAAGGAAGCCCCCCTAATAAAATCCATTTGACCACCAACACCAGAATAAATGCGTGTACCTATCGAATCGGCACACACTTGTCCTGTAATGTCAATCTCAATAGCGCTGTTAATACTTGTAACCTTTGGGTTTTTCTTAATCACGCTTGAATCGTTCACATACTCAATATCCTTTACCCTCACCATTGGATTATCATCTACAAAATCGTACAGCTTACGAGTGCCAAGTAAAAATCCTGTAACAATAAAGCCAGGGTGAGTTACTTTCTTTCTTCCATTAATAACTCCGCTTTCAACTAAGGGCAGAATGCCGTCCGAAAACATTTCGGTATGTACACCAAGATCTTTATGATTACCCAAATAATTTAATACAGCTTCAGGTATGGCACCAATTCCCATTTGCAGGGTTGCCCCATCCTCAATTATACCTGCTACGTGCTTGCCAATTTCTAATTCAATATCTGTGAGCACATGTGGATTATATTCCATTATGGGCTCTTCACAAACGCAATAAGCACTTA